>JAKAAL010000280.1 GCA_021802375.1 Bacillota bacterium
TCTTCGCCGTCGCATCTGGGACATTAGGGATATATGGTGTAGGGGCCGCGTGCTTTTTTCCCGCGAATCTGGTGGGACTCCTCGGGAATTTCGCAGAAGATACACACGGGGTTGTGGGTGCCTTGCAGCGCCTATCGATCAATACGGGGACGGCCATCGATGCGACCGTAGTTGGAAACTTGCTGCTCCAGAGGCACCAGGTGATGTCGCAGACGGGGATGCGCGATGGTTGGCTTTATGGAGCGATTACGCTTATGGTCGCGTTGGCCGCCGTAGAATTTTCGAGGACTCACAGGTCCGATCAACGGCGCTGACGGAATGGGTCATCGAAAGGTACCGACCTCTAAGCTTAGGTAGCCGGGAGCGAATTCCTGCGATGGGGGACGTACCAAGTGGATCTGAGTGTCTCCATTTTGCTGATAATTCGTCGGCCTCGTGCCGGCGCTCTGCTACTTGGTTCATCCGAGACATCCAAGGTCTTGACAGTCGTTAACAGAGAAGGCCTCCAGGATGAGTTTGCCGTACCGATTCTACGCGCAGGAGGTAGCTAGTGCATGGATGCCCGTATAGCGTGCTGGGAACCCTCGATCTAAAGGAGGTGAATCATCTTAGGTGATCGATGTCACAGACTGAACCTGCACGGGCTACTATTTTTATCTACAAGGTGTCGTGGTCTCGCCTGTTGAACTGGAGGAATAGCGCATGGAGCCGGTAATGGTGGAAGTGAAGAGCGTTCTCAAACAAGGACTGTCTCTCTTCGGGCATATGATGGATACCGTAAACCATTTGGAGCCCGGTCAGGTCCTAATCGTGAAATCTACCTTTAGTCCCCGCCCACTAATGTCCCAGATGCGACGGCGAGGATATACTATCGCGCAAGAAAAAGTCGGCAAGACCACGATTACGACCTTTACCCCGGGCGATGTGTCGACGGACACTCGACGACCACTAGCGGATCAAAAGATGGTCCCGATCGCAGGTCCTGAGGAGTTTTTGGATAATCGGGGGTTGGTGCCACCGGAACCCATGCAGCGCACGTTAGGTCGTTTGGAAGAAATTCCAGTAGGCACGGTCCTCGTGATCCATAATGATCGGGTTCCGGTGTTCTTGTTAGGTCAACTCGACGACGACGGATACCCTTATGAAACGCGTGCTCAACCGGATGATTCGGTCATCGTTCGAATCTTAAAGACGCATTAAACGGGGGAAGTACGATGTCCCAAGAACGCTATAAGCCGAGTGTCAATATTGAGCAAGCACCGCGTATGCTGTACCCGCTCCTTCATGTGGGGACGGCATACGTATTTTTAATAACCGCCGCCGTGGTTCTGATGGTGTATGGCCAGGATATGGCAAGAGGCGTTTACAGTAACCCCATGGTAATTTTAATGGTGCATTTTTTTACGTTAGGATTCTTGTCGATGACCGCGATGGGAATCTTACAGCAGTGGGTGCCAGTGGTATTTGACACCCCTGCGAATTCAGGTGGCTGGGTCTTAACGGCCTTCATCCCGTATCTCTTGGGGATATTGATATTTGCCTGGGGTCTAGCAAGTTCGCAATTCGTGGTCGTGGGCATCGGTGGGACGTTGCTGGCGCTGGGGATTGTCGTCTGGACGGTCGGTGTATGGCGACAATTGAACCGCTCTAAAAAGCCCCGTGACATCGTGTTTCGGGGGATCCAAGGCGCTATGTTGGGATTTAACGTGGTGTGGCTGCTGGGGCTTTTCATGGCTTTTTCGTTTCTTGGATGGTGGCCCGTGCACCACGTACTACGCGTCCACATTGCGACGGCTGTGGCCGGGTGGATGGGAATTTTGATCCTAACCGTGCAACAAAAGCTCAATCCCATGTTTTCGATGTCTAAGGCAGAGGGAATTAATCAAGGGATTCCGGTTTATATCGTGGCGGCCGGAGTCTTGGCGACTTGGGTGTCGTGGTTCACCTCGATGATGTGGTGGCACAGCGGGGTGGGGCTTTTTATCATTGCACTAGTGATAATGATTTTGGGGTCCCTACGTATTGTGGCCCGAGGCAAGGCACCGACGTTCGACCGAGTATTCATTGGTGTGGGTGCGGCTTGGGGATTGATGTTAGCCGCTGCAGTGTTGGCCTGGTGGTTGAATCCCCTGGCCGTGGTCTTGGGGTTTTGGGGGATGTTGACTTTGATTTTAAGCTATCAGGCGCGGATTATTCCTTTCATGGTTGCGGTGGCGATCGCCCGCCGCCTGCCAGGACCGATTTATAAGGCGTTTTTTATGGCGAACGCGATGCATTCCAAAAACCAATCGGTCATCGTAGGAGCGCTGGGATGGATTGGAGCTGGGCTCATGATTATAGGACGAATCACGATGCATGCTAACTGGGACAGAGCCGCCGGACTTGTTGTGCTGGTGCTTGTGGTCACACAAATTGGAGGGATAAGCCTCGCTATGGCTCGGAGTCGATCCCGCCGACCTACGGTTCAGTCTTGAGCGCTATGGATTTAAAGCGGCTTAAAGTGGGTCGGGCGCACACGGACAAAACGGCTCCACTAGCCGTGCCGGTACTCTTTTGGACCACCGGGGCTTTGGGGATGTTGGCGGGATTTTGGCGCCTTTGGGCAGCTCGGCAAGACTGGTTAGCTACGACGATGGGCCAGGGGGTGGTGCTGGCTACAGTTCACTGTTTTACGTTGGCGGGACTGACGATGGTGATGATGGGAGCCCTGTACCAGTTGATGCCGGTATTGCTAAATTGCTCGCCCACGCCAGCCTGGCGCCCCGTGGCGCAATGGGCTCTCTATACTGCGGGCATTATAGTCTTGGTGTATGGCTTTAATGGCGGGATTCCCGTCGCCCTAGCCTCGGGTGGAGCAGGTGTGATAATTGGGATTGCGTTTTTCTTGGGCAACATGGCGAGCCTTTTGGGCCGTCGAACCACCTTTAATATTACAGGATGGTTTATCGTGGCCGCTCTCGGCTACTTGGCGATGACTGTGGTGTTGGGTAGTCTCTTGGCGTTGCACTATCTAGGGCTTATATCGCTCGGTCCGTCCGTGCTCGGCATGCATATGACAGTCGCGCTAGGAGGTTGGTTTGGCCTCCTGGTTGTTGGGGTGAGCTATCGCCTCTGGGCCATGTTCGGGCGAAATCATCGGGAACCGACCAACTGGGTGATAACATGGACTTTGGTTAATTTGGCCGTGGTCGGACTACTTGTCGGAAGTCTGACAGGCTTCGATTCTATAAGAATACTGGCGTGGCTGCTTTAATTGATGGCGTTTTTAGCATACATTCGAGATGTTATGCTTGGCGGCCCAATCGATAGGAGAACGATGCAGGACCCAGCACTTCGTACCGTGGCCGCGGGGCTAATCTTCTTGACGGTATTTGAGATATTGGGGAGCCTTGCGGCCTTAGGCCACCACGCACTATGGATACCGGCACTGTGGGCATATGGCCTAGGATGGGTGGGGTTGACCTTTATCGGATTTAGTCAAAAACTTCTCGCGTTTATGATCTGGATTCATCGTTACGCACATGTGCATGGCCATGGTAAAGTACCAAGGCTAGACGATATTTGGCGCCCAGCTTGGGACTACCCTCCATTACTGGCTACAGGGATCGGACTTATCCTGCAAGTTGGAGGATGGTGGGCGAAGTCTAATGACTGGTTTCTCGTGGGAATCGCCTTACAAGGTGTCGCCTGGCTATGGATGTTGCTGTTCGGTGCCCGGGCGGCGCGAGGCCCGCACCACGCACCCGATTAGCGCGGTGTGAACGGATGGTGATGGCAACACCCGAGGCATTTGTGACCAACATCACCGAATGCCAGAGAGTATAGCGGTACCGTGATCTTCGGGCCGCCGATGCGATGCCTGCGGTCCGTTGCGGAGGGTGGGAATGGAAGTTCGCTAGCGATCAAGATGGAGTGTATAAGTGCGACCAATATCCCATGCCCATCTCTCACTGACGCCTAAAGGATGTTTGGTGGGGCTCTAAAAAAGTGGATTCGGGGCTGCCGAGCCATTTTTAACACCATGGGCCCGAAAAGGCCGCTAACTTCCAGAGGTGAAAAGCCGGCCCGATACTTTCTGGAAACAAAGGAGATGGAATTTGTGAAGGAATTGGATGTACGACCCATTTTAGAGGCTGGCGGAGAGCCTTTTGAGCTCATTATGGCGTTTGTGGCCAATTTGGCACCCGGGGAAGCTTTTCGTCTCTGGGCAACTTTTAAACCCGAGCCGCTACTTGCTGCCTTGGGGGCTAAGGGTTATGTAGCCACGGTCGAAGAAGTTGGAGAGAAAAATTGGTCGGTAGATTTTATCCCGCGATAAGGCCGTACAAATCCCGGGACCGGTAGTCGCCTAGGTCTTTGTCGCGAAGTATAATGGGGTGCGGGAGGGCGACGCATGCCAGGAATGAGCCAACAGATCTCTTTGTTCAAGTTGATACCATCAGCCCGGTTATCGGAATGTTTGGTAGTGCGCCAATACAGTGTAGGTGCCCATGTTTTTGAACAAGGAGATTCAACCAGCGGGCTGTGGTTCGTCATGGAAGGCAAGGTGGCCGTGGAACGGGTGGAACCGGACGGAAATCTTACGACCACCGGCGTATGGATGGCGGGCGACATTGTGGGTATTGCCGGACTCTGGGACCAAAGTGGCTATCCGGCATCGGCACGCGCTTTAAGCAATCCTACCGTAATGGGTTGGATATCTCGCTACCAGGTCCTCCAACTCCATCAAGAGTTCCCTGCGGTAGGCCTGGAAATTAGTCGGATGCTCTCAGAACGTCTTCGTTTCATTCAGGAATCGGTGTCAAGCCGCCAGGGCCGACCTATCCTCAATCAGGTGGCCTCGGTGCTGTGGACCCTATGTCATCGGATGGGGCCCGATATCGCGCTAACCCACGAAGATTTATCCCACATCATCGGCACCCACCGGGAAACGGTGACTCGGGCGCTGCAAGAATTGGCCCATCAAGGGATCGTCGAGATCCGCCACGGGTCGATTAAGATTATGGCGGTGGAAAAGCTTGAGCCGTGGAAGATGATGGTTCGCCCTCAATCAGTCCGAACTGACATCCATCAGCACCGTAAAGACTAGGGCGAGCTAGTGAGTCTCGCCGAATTATATCGTACACCCCTCAAACAAGGGTGCATCGCGCACACCTAAGGCGGGGGGCGTGATGGGCCTGGGCGTTATCGAGTCTCGGATCCGCCGGGCATGATGGCGCCGACCCAAGTGGTGACATCCTGGTCAGTGTAATTGGCAAGGGCGTGGGGTGTTCCTTTAGGGACCAAGGTAAAGTCACCCGGTAAAGCCTCGTATGGCTCGCCAAAAACGCTTGCGGTCAGAGTCCCACTTAGCACATACACATATTCATCCCGGTCGGGATGCTGATGCGTAGGATATTCCGCCCCAGGGGCCAAGCGAATGAGTTTAGCCGTGCCATGCGGTTGGTGCACCAACTCTTTAACGGTGACCCCTTTGACCGGGGTAGATTGCCAAGGTAACTCTCTAGTGTGGATAAATGCCATGTGATTAACCCTTCTTTCTTAGTGGATAGGTAGGCTTGATGCGGGCCACGGCCCAGATAGAGATGATACCTCTCGTTCGGAGTATCGCGCCAGTAACCGCACTCGTCAATCCTTTTCCGAGAGCAGATTTTCAGAAAGAGCTATCTTTGTGCTACAAAGGCACTTGGAGTGTGCTAAGTCGTGATTCTCGCAGGCCAATTAACCAAGGCAATACCCAAGATGATGAGAGATCCGCCAATCAGGGTTCCGCCGGCGATCGGTTCTTGCAGTAAGAGCCATCCAAAAAGTACACCGAAGAACGGTGCTAAAAACAAGAAGGTACTCACTCTACCGGGGTCACCGTGCTGCAGCAAATAGAACCAGATACCAAATTGGACAACAGACGCCATCACGGCCAACCACAACAGGACAAACACTGATTCTGCCGTGATTATGAACATCGGGGTTTCCAACACGACGGAACCCATCAATAAGACGATACCGCCAAAGAGCATCTGGTAGGCGGTTAGGACCCATATGTCGAGTGATGGACCCCATCGCTTAATTAATAGGGTGGCAATCGCCCAGGATAAGGCGCCGGAAAATCCATAAACGGTCCCGGCGTGAAGCGTGAGATGACCCCCCAGAGTAACCAAGACGCCCCCAAAGCCCATCGC
>JAKAAL010000281.1 GCA_021802375.1 Bacillota bacterium
TTCGGCGGCCGCGAGACAAGCCTCGGGATCATCGGCGTTGACATGGACAATGGGGATTTCAAATCCCTTGGCGAGGTCGCTTGCATAAAGGGTAGAGCGACCGTCCCGCGATTCCGTCGTAAAACCTAAATGGTTATTGGCGATGATGTGGATGGTGCCCCCGGTATAATACCCGGCGAGACGCGATAGGTTAAGGGTTTCCGCGACGATACCTTCACCGGGGAATGCGGCATCACCGTGAATCAGGATAGCCAACGCCTGGTCATCGTTCTGGGTGGGAGCTCCGGGTTGGGTCCGGATGTCCTGGGCGGCTCGTGCGAATCCTTCAATGACCGGGTTTACAAACTCTAGATGGCTAGGGTTATTGGCTAGGGTCAGTTTGACCGATACCATGCTACTGTCTTGGACTGTTTTTTTAGCCCCCAAATGGTACTTGACGTCGCCAGTCCACCCAAAGTTAATGCCGCTCGATCCCTCACTCGGTACCAACTCTTTATTGGGAGCCGTGTGAAATTCTGAAAAAATATCCCGGTACGGTTTACCCAGGTTGTGCGCCAGAACATTGAGCCGTCCACGGTGAGCCATACCAATGGTCACTTCGAGGATCCGCGTTTGGGCCGCCAAATGCGTGAGAGTATCTAGCATTGGGACCAGGGTGTCAGTGCCCTCTATTGAAAAACGCTTCTGTCCCGGAAAGGTACTATGTAGGAACCGCTCGAACTGCTCGACCGAAATGAGGCGTTGGAGTAGCGCGCGTTGGTCCGACGAAGGCCGCCGCGAGGCCTGTACGCCCTGGTCCACATACTGATCCAGCCAGTTGCGTTCATCAAGATCTTGAACCTGGCGAAACTCATAGGCCGTGGTGCCCGTATAAAGTCCCGTGAGGCGGCTAATGGCATCCCATGCCGTGTGAATCTCGGGGGGCGCCTCCGCCCACACCGATCGGGCGGGGATGTTTTGGAGTTCTGTTGCACTTAAGTGGTAGGTCTCTGGGCGCAATAAAGGTACTAGGGGTGGAGCTCCATCGAGGGGATGAATTTTAGCCGATAGATGGCCATAGGCTCGTATGTTGCGTAAAAAGTCGGTCGCCCGGCTAATCAGATCCAGGCGTGACGGGTCATTCGAAACGGTGGCGGAGACGACCAAGGAGCTAGGTGGCACGTCTTGTGGGGGGGCTCCCATTTCCTCAAAAACAGCCCGGGTGTTGGGATCGAGTGATTTGGGGTCGTTTAAATATTGTTCGTAGAGCTCCATTAAATATCCTGCGTTGGGACCGTAAAAGCTTTCCCACCGCGGGGGCATCGCATGCGTCGCCACGTTCTCATCTCCTTCGTGTCAATGACAAGGATGTCCAAGTGAGACAAAATATTTCCCTGTCAGCGTCCGGGTTTACAGGTCTATGATAGTCAAGTGTACCGTAATTGACTAATGAATGGTTGCTATGACAAAGTTAACCGAGAGTTATGAGCAAACGATCCCTAGCGGAGGCGTGGGGTAGGAGCGTATGGGTGACAAAACGAACTGCAAGTGTTGGGATCCTCGTAGCGATGAATGTAATCTGGGCCGGAACCTATCCTGCCACGAGCATTGCTCTCAAGGGCATGACGCCAGAATTTCTTACGATGGTACGCCTTGGGGTAGGCGCGCTCGCATTTTCGCCGTTTCTTAGGGGACTCCGTAGCCATTGGAAGTTCCCGACGATTTTCTTAGCGCTGGGATTGGGAATAGTCGGGTTCTCGGTCCCGGTTTATCTCCAATCCTTCGGACTCTTCTTATCGACATCCGCTTTGGCGGCCATCTCCATTGGGCTCGAACCGTTACTGACTACGCTGATTGCCGCCACGTGGCTCCATGAACGTTTTGGCCACGCTCGCAAACTCGCGTTAGCTATGGCGGTAGTGGGGGCTTGGGCCATCGCTGGATTTCCCAGTTTGGGGCACCGGGGATACCTTGATGGCGATCTACTCTTGTTGGTAGCCATCGGCTGTTTTGCCGTGTATAACGTGTTCTCGGCGTCGCTATCGCGAAGACTGGGATCCTCCACTGCCACGGCGGCTACCTTACTGGGGGGGTTTATCGGAAGCTTGCCGATTTGGATGGTGTCTGGGGCCCATGTCCCGCATACATGGGTTCATGGGGAGATCTGGGCGCTTTTTTACTTATCGCTGTTGGCGACTGCCTTAGCTTATTTTTTGTGGATGTTCTCGGTCCGTCAGGTACCGGTGTCTTTAGTGGCATTGTTCTTGTACCTGCAGCCGCTACTCGGCGTGCTGCTTTCCGTTCTCATCACGCACACCCGCCTTACCATCGCGTTTTATCTGGGGGCAGCCTTGATTCTGGGAGCTCTCTATGTAGGGCGAGAACGATCCCTCGAAGCAAGCGGAGACCCGTCTCTCGAGAGAGGATAATTAGGACCATAGACGGTCACAATATCCGGCATGAACCAAGAAAATCCCTTTAACCCACAACTCTCGAATAAGGCCAAAGAACACTTGCTGCAAGGGCTGGAGTTGGATTGCCAGACCGTCCAAGCTGACATGGAAGATCTGACTAGCCTGATCCACGATCCCGATGCGCCATGGGTGAAAAGCCAGGTCCCCACGGTGGAAACCTTGTATCACGCGTTCATGGACAGCGCCGGTCTCAGCGATGATGTGGCCAGTCGTCCCTGGTGGTTCCCCGGCGGTACCAAAGCCTGGATCGTCAATATCACGGGAATGGCCTCGAGTTCCAAAGTCGTGGAGGTCTTACTAAATCCGCTGTCGCGTGAAGCAAAAATCATTGAGGAAACGCTTATTCACCAGGATGGCTCTACCTTGACAGAATTACTCCAAAGCATACTCCCGGCTACCCAAGTGACCCCGACCGCAGATTTGGCTGAAGTGTCCTACGGAATTGCTTCAGGACAATCTGGACTCTTCATCGAAGGGGTGACGATTGCGTATCTCATCGATACCGCAGGCCCTAAGGAACGCCCGGTGGGGAAGACCTCCGTAGAAAATGTGCTACGCGGGCCGCTTGATGCTTTTAACGAAAATATCGATACCTCGGTGGCCCTCTTACGTCGGCGCGTGCATGAGCCAAGTTTTCGCATCAAAATTCTCAGAGTGGGCACCGGCACAAAAACCCGGGTGGCGGTATGCAGTATCGGTTCTCGGGTTAAACCTGAAGTCCTCGGGCAAGTCGAGTTGGCCATTAGCAAAATTGATGTGGATGCCATCACCGATAGCGGCCAACTTGGCCAGCTCATGAACCCGGGGTGGCTCCATGTGTTTCCCTTGGCCATTTCGACAGAACGTCCGGATCGTGCCGTCATGGCCCTCTTTGACGGCCGGGTTGTGGTCGTGGTGGATACGTCACCCTTTGTATTGATTCTGCCCTCGGTTTATGTTGACTTTTTTCAGGCGATGGAAGACCTCTATGTACCGTGGGTGCCAGCTACGGGGCTCCGCATTTTAAGACTAGTCGCTGATCACATTGCGGCCTTGGCGCCGGCGCTTTATGTGGCCGTCGCGAGCTTTAATCCGGGAATTCTGACTCCGCCATTTGAACTAGTGATGGCTTCGGCCAGAGCCCTGGTACCATTCTCACCGTTGGTTGAGGCCATATTGGTTCTCGTCTTGACCGATATTCTTATTGAGGCCGCTATCCGGTCCCCGAAAGTGGTGGGGAATGCGGTGCCTATCGTGGGAGGCATTATCATCGGCGATGTGCTCACTAAAACTCATTTGGCCAGTGAAGTCATGTTGGTGGCGGGAGCCCTGGCGGCTATTACCCAATTTACAGCCGCCGAGCCCAGTATTTCCACGGTGGAACGCCTCAATAAGTATTGGTTCTTAATCTGGGCCGGTTTCTTAGGGTTTTTTGGCTTAATGATCGCCACGGTCTTAGAGCTCGCTTATATGGCTAACTTAAAATCCGTCGGGACCCCCTATTTTAGCCCCGTCGCGCCGTTTCAGTGGCGCGAGGCACTCAACGCCAAGTTAGCCTTACCCCCTCGCTGGCGCCCTAGAAAGGTAGTGGAATGAGTCCGATACGTGTGTCGCCGCTGCAGATCGCCCTGGTCTTACTAACGTTTCCGGTAGTCGCTAGCAGTTACTATTATCCCCATCTGATATATCGATTGGGCACACGCGGATGGTGGCTAACGATTGTTATCAGTGATGCCGTCATTTATGGATTGGTGTGGATTTGGTTTTTACTAGCCAAGACCTTTCCCCAAGGCACGCTAGTCGGTGTAGCACGAGGTGGCATGGGGCAGATCGTTGGGGGATTCATATTACTGCCCCTGGTGCTACCACTCTGGCTCTCGGCGGTGATTACGCTACGGCAGTTGGCCGTGTTAACCACTGTTTCGTTGCTGCCCCATACGTCCATTGGGTTCCTGTACCTGGTGGGGTTAGTCACGGCTTTTTATCTCGCGTATTTGGGTATCAAAGGCATTAGCCATTATTCCGAAATCATCATGATCCTCATCACGTTGCCACTCATGCTGGTGCTTTACGCGATTGCCTTTGAAAACTTCAAGCTTATCTACCTGGCGCCCTGGTGGTGGCTCCCTGATCATGTCCGTGCCACCGGAGTTTTTGAACTGCCCCTGGCGTTTTGCGGACTTCTTGCATTGCCGGTACTACTGCCGTACGTCGACACGTTGTCGCATTTAAAAAGCGGGGTGGCGTGGGTGCTAGGAATTGGTAGCCTGGTGCTTTTAGTGGGAGTTGCAGGGCCGCTGGGTACCCTTGGGCCGGCGGCCGCAAAGGCCACACCACTACCGTCCTTAACCTTTTTTAATGCGGCGGCTACCGCCATACTCTTTGTTCAACAGCTCGCCTATCCCATCGTGGCACTTTGGATGGCAATATATATTGGTGCGGCAGCGCTGGCACTGTGGGCGAGCGCGCGCGCCGTGGCCGAAATTTTCGGTAGACCGCGGATCATAGGCACGTTGGTGGTACTCACAATATTGGCCTGGGCGATGAATCAGGCGCTTCCTACCATCGCGCAATTGCGCCAAGCCACTGTGCTTTTAGGCATCTTGACCTCCATTGGCCTGATCTGGATGGTACTGTCGGCCATTATGATCAATATGCTGGCACGACGCCGTCACCGTACGGGAAATCGCCATGCACCTTCGTCATAGCTGGATCCTCGCCACGTTGATCCTGGCCGCCGCCTTGTCGGGATGCGGTTCAGCACGTTCCATCGATAACCGGACCATGCTGTTTGCCGTGGGCTTTGATAAGGCACCAGGAGATCGAATTCAGGTGACCGGGGATCAGGTCAATCCCTTAGCCTCACCCGCAGCGAGTGTCCCGGCGCCCGGACAAAGCGCCGGCCCCTCCGATGTGTATTATACCGGCTCGGGGCATACCGTCGGCGCCGCATTTTCCCGGATCCAATTGGCCTCGCCGGGCTACATTGACGTCACCGACTTAAGTCTATTGCTGTTTAGCCAGGCTCTCGCTAGACAGGGGGTGTACCGGGAAATGTCTTACTTGATGCGCGGCGAGCAAACCCGAATCCTGGCCTACGCGTTGGTGGCTTCCAAGAGCGCCGCTCAAGTTCTGCGCACGGTGCCAAATACCACCGCGGGTTCTGCCTATGAGCAGTTAGAAGAGGCCGAAACTTTTGCCTCGAAAGCGCATCCCAAAATTGTCGCCACGCCGATGTGGAAGCTCTACCGTTCGCTTTGGGACGTGGAGCAAGCGGCCCTACTACCGATGGTGGGCACCCAAGGGCAGAAGATTGTATTCCAAGGGAGCGCCCTGTTATCCCAAGGACACTTGGTCGGGATCCTCAGCCCGCATCTAACCGACATTCTGGATACGGTGCTACGCGGGCAGGAAGGCCTTTTAATCACGGTGCATCCCAAGCCTCATCAAACGGTGGTCCTCCGCGTATTGAAGTCTACGACGCATTACAAATTAGTAAACCCCGACACGTTAGACCTGGGCCTTACGGCGCGTGCCAAGGTCATCGAGATGTCTATGGGCCAAGTCACCGTGAATCGCGCTGACCAAGAACTGGAAGGCCTAGCAGGGCAACAGGTAGTGCACGAGGTGATCGACCTCATGCACCACCTGCAGCGAATTCCGGCTGACCCGCTCGGAATCGGAGCGTTGGCGCGTGCCCGCTATCCGAGCGGGTGGACAGAGTGGCGAAATAATTGGCCCCAAC
>JAKAAL010000282.1 GCA_021802375.1 Bacillota bacterium
TGAGTAACGGGTGACTTCTTTTGAGGACGAGGTCGCAAATCCCGCAGTTTCTACCACTTCGGCGGCTTTATAGAGCAATTGGCGGCTAGCCTCAATCTGGGTCTGCATATCGGCCAGCATAAATTGAATGGCTTGAAATTCCGACAGGGCCTGCCCAAATTGTTGGCGGCTTTTTACGTGAGCCTGGGCCACATCTAAAGCGCCTTGTGCGATACCGAGGGCTTGGGCGGCGATCCCCGGTCGGGTTCGATCGAGGGTGCGCATGGCAATCTTAAACCCATCACCCTCTTTTCCCAGGAGGCGGTCTTGATGGACCACTACATCGTCAAAATTTAACATGGCCGTCTGGGAACCCCGGATTCCCATTTTCTTCTCAATACGGCCCACGCTCACGCCCGGTTGATCCCCGTCCACCACAAAAGCAGAAATGCCACGGACTCCTCTTTCGGGTGCGGTAGAAGCGAACACCACGATGGTTTTGGCAATGCCTCCATTAGTGATGAAGACTTTGCTGCCGTTAATTCGATAGTGCTCGCCGTCGCGGAGCGCACGAGTCCGTGTGCCCCCGGCATCAGACCCCGCTTGGGGTTCGGTAAGAGCAAACGCGGACAGCTTTTCTCCGGTTGCGATCTCGGGAATGAAACGGGCTTGTTGGTCGGGTGTCGCGGCGACTAAAATTGGCATCGCGCCCAGGTGCTGAGCGGCGATGATGAGACTGGATGTTGCGCAAGCCCGGGCCACTTCTTCCACCGCGAGACAAAATGTAAGGAGGTCGGCTCCCCCACCTCCCAGCGACTCTGGCATGCCTACCCCAATTAAACCGTTTTCTCTAAAGAGGTCGACCATATCCCAAGGGAATTCTCCGGTGGCATCGATTTCCGCTGCGCGGGGCGCTACTTTGGTTTCTACTAGTCGTCGTACGGTTTCTTGAAACATCCGTTGTTCGTCGGTTAGTCCGTATCCCATAAGGTGAATCTGCCTCCCACTGGTCCGCATGATTTTGCCTTCAAGTAGTATTGTAGTCTTATATTAGCATGACACCGTCCCCACGAAAATTAACAAGCTTAATTGAGAACCGAGAGAATGTTCGGATTACACGAAAAAATGTGGGGATGGGTCCCTAGAGTAGTTGGACTCTGATGGAGAGTCCGCTAAAATATAGCCAGAGTCCACTTTCGCACCAAAGGTCACTACGAGGTATGCAGAGGAGGTTTGCTATGCCAACGCATCGAGATGTAATCACGTTCCCGATTTTACCGTGGTCGGGTGTTTTATTTCCGGGTACTCGCATGAGCCTTAGTGTTCCGGAGCCTCGGCATCGTGCCATGATCATGGAAGCCTCCGAGCGCGATACCGGGTTTGTGCTGAGCCTTAATCGACACCCCAATGGGACAGAACTTAGCAGCTGGTCCGAACCGCAAGCGATTGGTACCGTGGCGCGCGTCTTGAATACCACCGATTCCGCGAATCGGCTGTATGTAGAGCTTGTGGGCGTCAGTCGCGTGAGTCTGCTTTCATTCCGGTTGGTCCAAGAGACATTGGTGGGACAATTCCGGTTTATGCCCGACACGGAGGAGACAGTGCCCGGACCTCTAATCGACGAAGCGCACGCGCTAGGCTCAGAAATTTGGGGACTAGGCCGGGCTATTGACACCCACCCGGTAATCCCCAAGACGCCCGAGTCATTATCGTATTGGATAGCGGCGACGGTACGGGTGGCTATTAGCACCCAACAGGAATTATTAGAAATTCGGAGTACCCGTGGCCGGCTCGCTAAGGAAATCTCCATTCTACGAAGCCAGATGGATGGTATCCGCGCCGAGCATAGCGGGTAACCAAGCTCGGTATTTGTCCTTGTGTGCCTACCGCCTAATTTAGATCGTCAAGGGAGCCCAAATGATGAGTCTATCTAACCCTTTTCCAGTGGATACCAAAGATCGTCAACTGGTGGAAATTCTCATTGAAAATGCCAGAACTCCATTAGATGAGCTATCTAACGTGTTAGATCTACCGATAGACGAGATCACCGATCGGATTGCCCAACTAGAAAACATCGGGATTATTAAGTGCTACCGGGCTGTGGTGGATCCGTATCTTTATACCATGTATTTTTACGAGGATGGTCCAATGGGAATGAAGGCCACAGCTAAGTCCAAAAGGGCCAAGCGTTAATCGACCTGAATGTTTTGTAGTGCCCATTCCTCGATCAAAGGCATGGCATGGTGCGTCGTCAGCCAGGCCCAGTATCGCCAGCCCGGGGTGCCTTTTACGAAGCCCCCTACGGGGTCCTGGATCTTAATGCCATGGGCGGTCGGGACCCCTGCCCACCGGACTGCCAAATGTCCCGGATGTTCGTGCTTTGGCCACGACACCACGACTTCCGCTCCGGATTCGTGCAGGAAGACCCATACGCCCGGTTGAGAGCGGATGGGGTCATGGCGCCAACGAGCACGATTGAAGCGAAGGCGGGTCGGCAAGGTGTCATGGATCCCCAATTGGGGCCAAGGATGCGAGCCCATAAATGCTGCCAATTGTTCCAGTCTTTGGTGGATCGCGGCTCGCTCGACCATATCATGCCAGGAGTTGGACACGGGCGGTTTTTCCACCGCGTACCAACTAAAGATGGGTAGAAGATGCCGTTCTTGCCTAAAGGCCCGGCTAGAGTCTTCTTGGCCGAAGGCCGTATCGGCTACCTGATAATGAGCCTCCAGCCGACTATCGTGTCGCCAGCGGCGTAAGATGAGGGTATTAGAGAATTGATGACTCCATCTAGGGATCTCCCAGGCCATGTGAGCTTTTAATCCCATAAGCCCAATATGATGACGTTGCCACAACTCCGGTTCCGGGTCTGCAATTCGGAGCGAGATTTCGCGCAAACGTATGGGTACACCCAAGAGCAATTCTCCGGCTGGAAGGGATTCCTGTTGCCAGCGCACTCGAATCCGACGAGCCCCGAGTCCGGACACTAGACGCGTAAATAGCTCTTGAAGGTCGAGCTCGTGACCTGGATTGGCCGTCAACTTCCACTGTTCCCATAACGGTCGTGGCGATGTTTGTAGCATGAATCCCCAGGTGAATCGTTGGGCCAGGAATGGGTCATGGCCTTCCCACCATTCCTCTGTATCGAGTACCTTCCAGAAAAATGGGTCCCATACCTCCTCAATCGTCCGCCACAGCCAGGAATGGCGGGGCGCCTCAATGGCCAAAAGGTGCCCATCCCACTCTATGTGGGCCTCTCTATCCACTGGAATCAGTAGCTGGTCAGGTCCCTTGGGAACCAGAAATTCAACCAAATAGCGCCAGGTGAGACCAATCGCCATCGGGCTCAACCAGCCTTCCAACTGGATCGGCTGATTAATCTCCGACTGCCACGGCACCACTTGGCGCAGGGACCGAGCCCGCACCGTAAGGCGGCGGCGGACCACTTCTTTGCCTAGGCGCGCCAGCCAGTCGTCGGTCTCGGCGACGTCGTGCCAAAACGATTGGCTGCGTTGGGTACCTTCCTGTGAGATGTGGGCCACAAACTGCACGGTGGTGTTGGCCTTCCCTTCCCTTGCTCGACTCCCTCTATCATAGTCGGCTCGGGATCGATTGGCAAAGGGTCTACACCGACTTCACGTTATCGACTCAAAAGAGTTCCCACATACTGCAAAATCGCGTTGCTACATTCGGGGCAATAGCCATCGTGCGTTACCAGTCGATTGGCCACCTCGTTCAATTTTTTCAGTTGCTCTGGATCCGGGGTGCGACTAGAGGTGGTAATCTTAACCACGTTCTTTAAGTCGTGGAACAGCTTGGCCTCGATAGCATCTTTAAGGCCTGAATGTGACCGGTAGTCAAACCGTTCGCCGCGTCTCGATAAGGTTGAGATGCGAATTAAAATCTCTTCGCGAAAAGCGCGCTTGGCGTTATCCGAGATCCCAATTTGTTCCTCGATCGACCGCATTAATTTTTCGTCGGGATCCACTTCTTCGTCCGTGATGGGGTCGATGAGCTTGGCTTTGTTGACGTACGCCTCGATATTGTCCAGGTAGTTGTTGAGAAGGCTTTGGGCAGACTCTTCGAAGGAATAGACAAAAGCCTTTTGAACTTCGATTTTGGCTAATTCGTCATATTCCTTTCGGGTTTCGTAGATCAGGTTCAACAGGCGATCCCGTTCCTCGCGACTGATGCCGGTGTGCTGTTCTAGGCCGTCCTTAAGCGTCCGTAAGGCGTCTAGTGGGTTGATACACTGGGTGCCCGGTTTCACCAGCGCGGTCGATAATCGGTTAATCACATAGCGGGGCGAAATGCCATCCATCCCTTCGAGCGGGAACTCTTCTTTGAGCTCGCGGACATCTTTTGTGGTGTAGCCTTCGACTGACTGGCCATCGAATAACTTCATCTTCTTGACTAATGACATCCCCTGCTTCTTGGAATCTTTGAGACGCGACAACACAGCAAACATGCTGGTGGCCCGAAGCGTGTGGGGCGCTAGATGCACGCCCCTTAAGGCGGATTCACCAATCAGCTTTTGATAAATCCGCATCTCATCATGCACTTTAAGGTTGTACGGGACACGCACTAAAATCATCCGGTCCCGCAACGCCTCGTTTTTTTTGTTTTCAATAAAGTGCAGGTATTCGGTTTCGTTGGTGTGGCTTACAATCACTTCATCCGCATAAATCATCGCAAAGCGCCCTGTCTTGATGTTTTGTTCCTGGGATAAGGTCAAGAGTCCATAGAGAAACTTCTCGTCACTCTTGAGCATTTCAATGAACTCCATGAGGCCGCGGTTGGCAATATTTAGCTCGCCGTCAAAGCGATACGCTCTGGGGTCGGACTCCGATCCATATTCTCCAATGGTAGCCAGATCGATGCTCCCGGTAAGCTCACTGATGTCTTGGCTCTTGGGGTCGCTCGGGGAAAAGGTCCCAATCCCAACGCGCGATTTCTCGGACAGCACCAGGCGTTCTACCGGGAATTCTTCGATGCGCCCGTGATACGTCTCTTCTAGACGTTGGCTACAAACCGGACACAAGTCGCCCTCGATGTAGAGCTGAAAAGCATCGGCAATCTCGGGTCGCAGGGCCTCGGGAATCAAGTGCAAGGGTTCTTCATGCATGGGGCAGCCCACCAAGGCGTAAGTTGCGCCCTGGGGCGTCTTACTGTACCGTTCCAAGCCTCGCTTGAGAATGGCAACCAAAGTGGACTTACCCCCTCCTACCGGTCCCATCAACAAAAGAATGCGTTTACGGACTTCCAGGCGCTGGGCGGCCGAATGAAAGTACTCCACCAGTTGGTCCAAGGACCGATCCAGGCCGAACAGGTCTTGGTCGAAGAATCGGTACAGACGAGTTCCGTCGGCACGGGTTTCGATGCCCGCGTCGGCAATCATGTCGTAGATGCGGGCGTGGGCGAGACGAGATATCTTGGGATTTTCTCTTACCTGGTTAAGGTATTCGCGGAATGTTCCTTGCCAGGTGATGCCGCTTTCCTGGTTGTGATATGCGTCGATGCGTGCCCAAATGTCCATGGATGAAGCTCCCTCCTTTTCCCTCAAGTGGTGGCGGTTTGCGGTTACAAGGTAGCCTTACTGTGGGCCTGGCCGTCATAGGTGAGAACGAGGCGCCGCCCGGCGCTCTGGGTTTCTAAGTGTACCGGACGTCCCCACAACGTTCTGACATGCTGTAAAGTGCGTTCCGCGTATGGCAGATCGAGGTCGATGCCCTCGTGACGATGGATAAGGTAAAGTTCGCCGCGGCGATGAAAGTCTCCGTCCTCCACTTCAATCACCGGAATCCCGGCATGCACTAACGACGCGACCAACTGGGCGCGCACTTCTTCCCAATGGCGAGTCTTGACGACGACCTGATCGCGGTCGGCCCCGAAGAGATATAAGTGTAGATCCTCCACCAACGACTCGGTCAAATAATTCCGGATGAAGCTCACGTCATCGTCGACCGATCGCACCAAGAACAAGGTGTCGTCCCCTTGGGTTTCAGCGAGATTTCGAAAAATTGCAAAGCCGATTGCATAAGGATTAAGCTGATACGGGATTGGCGCGGTGACAGACGCGTGGAGCCGGGCGTAGTTGACGACATCGGCGTCACTTAGGTCGAGGCAGCGCATGAGTCTTAAGTGCCAGTAGCTGGCCCAGCCCTCATTCATAATTTTGGTGCGCATTTGGGGCC
>JAKAAL010000283.1 GCA_021802375.1 Bacillota bacterium
GGGGTGGTGGTAGTTCATGCCGTGAATAGGGTGCTTTGCTCGCGATATTATGCCCAACAACGATATCGCCGCGTGACCTGGAGTTCGATGGCAACCTCCCTGGCCCAGGTATTGCTCGTGATTCTCTTCGCGTGGGTTCGCCCCAAGATCCCAGAATTCTTTTTCGCGCTGTTAGCTCCTAGTCTGGCTTCCACCGTAATTCTGGCCCAGGGTCTACGTCCATGGCGCACGCAGAGCACCCAAAATCCAGGTCGGCAGGTGGTTTCGCAATATATTCGCTATCTCCTGCCAGCGTCCATCGTGTTAGTTTCGGAAGTGATTGTGTGGCAGCGATCGGGATTGTTTTTTTTAAAGCAATATTCGTCTGACGCACAAATTGGATATTTTAGCTTGGCGTATACGTTCTATAGCATGGTGCTTAGCCTAGGTTGGGCGCTGGCCAACGGATTCTATCCGGCGGTGTCGAACTATTTTGGGGCGGGTCGAACCTCGGCTATCATTAGAGAAGTCCGTAGAGGGCTAGTCATCCTTGTGCTTTATTCGGCTCCTGTCATGTATGGTGGACTGGTAGGAATCGGAACGGCATTAAAACTGGTTTATGGGCTAAAGATGGCCCCGGCGATACCCGTAGCAGAGATTCTCTTGCTCGGACTCGTGCCGGGGGTAGCCTCCTCTATTTTTGCAGTGACTCTCAATGCCGGCGGAGAAATTTGGCAGAATGTAAAAATCGGAACCATCATGGCCATCTTGAATCTGAGTCTCGATTTACTAGTGATTCCTAGATATATGGCTGTTGGTGCCGCTGCCGCGAGTACCGCGACACAAATCATCAGTACCCTTCTGTTAGGGTGGATGGTAGTCCATCGGCACCAAGTGAACCTTCCTTACTGGACGATCGTTCGGATTGGGGTTGCGGGATTTTTGACGATGTATCTGATTCCCCGCATGACAAGCACGCTGCTTCCCTCGAATCTTGCCTCGTTCGCGTTAAGCATGGTGGTGGGAGGGTTGGCTTATGTCCTGGTGGTATGGAAATTTCGATGGTTTAGCTCGGGTCTTTCCTTGTTCGGGGAATAATTTTGGCGCCTGCCCGTGAAGTTGACCATGGATTCCCATCGGAATTGGGACGCGCAAGCGATCAGTTGGTCCGGTTGTAGCGCATGTAGAGCCCCACGAAACATTTCGAATGATCACATGGCGCGCTGACAACGCCGCAAAACTTCATTCTTCGGTTTATGACACGGAATAAACTGGCTCAGGGCCATACTTGGCGTAGCCTGTAAGTTCGAGCTACGCTAATCGGAAGCACGCATCTTTCAGAACGGTGTTGTGCCAACGACGACCGATCATTGTTCCCCAAAAAGGAGCTCGACCTCCGGTGCAATTCGCTACGCCGACTCGTTGTCGAAAGCACCAGATTCCGTAAAGGTCAAGATTCTCTCGGAGTGGCCTCGATTTCAGACCTCTCAGCCATCTATTCCATAACCGCGCCTGGTCTCCAAATTCATACGGGACGTTTCGTCCGGCTTTGCCTTGTCACGGCCATTTGATAGGATTTGTACAACACATCAAGCGAATCTTCCCAAGAGAACTGTCGCGCGTACTCTGTAGCCAAGCGGGACGTGCGAGCGCGCAAGGCACCGTCCCTCAGGACATGCAAAAGCACTTGAGAAAGCGCCTCTCCATCCGCTTTATCCACTAATATGCCTCGGCCGTTGCCCACTAAGTCATTAAGCGCCCCAGATCGAGAAGCCACGACGGTCTTCCCGTGAGCCATAGCTTCTAGCGCCACCAGACAAAATCCTTCATCACACGTGGATGGTATCACGGCAACATCACCTCCGTCATACAACAAGGCCATGTCTTCTGGTGGTAACTTGCCCAACAAATGGACGTGTCCGGCTAGCCTATCTGAATTGAGCAGGCGCTTGACCTGCGCACCATAAGGTGTGGCAACCCGCGATGTTGCGTTTCCCCACAAAGTTTCGTCCCCTGCCAGTAACAAATGCGCGCCAGCTGCTGCCGTTTGTTCAAATGCTTGAATGAGTATGTCGAGTCCTTTTTCGGGTACGAAAGCTCCTGCAAAGAAAAAGAGGAAGGCGTCATCAGCCAGTCCTACGCGAGCCCTAAGCGCTTTACGCCTCTCGACTCGTTGTGCTTCTGATAGTTCTAAGACTTGGTCAATCGCGTTGGATACCATGACCACGGGGGTCTTCATAACGTCCCGAAGCCTATTGGCGACAAATGGGCTTACGGCAAGTATCAAATCTGCGTCTTTGTCTAGGCGCTGAAATCCTTGCGCGTCCCCATTCACATCGGGGTTGCTATGGATATGGACCACGCGCAAGTCCGTCGGGACAAAGCGCACGTAGTGGTACATATGGGTATGGACAATGTCCCAATGCCGTTCCCATGTTAAACGTAGCAAAGCCACATGCTGGCGAAAGTCCCATTCTCTTCCCAAGGCGTGTGCTTTAGCCCACCGTAAGGGTTTGACGCCTCGAATCTTGACTCCTTTCCATTGGTACGACGTGGCGTCGCTCTGTATTCCGGCCACGGTTACGTCATCCCCTTGTTGAGCCTGACGACTGGCAATTTCTAGAGCGACACGAACGACTCCGCTCGTTGGGTATCCATCTAACCCTGGTGGAATCGTACCTGGTCCAACCCAATGTAATATGCGCATTTGAATCTCCCTTTCGAATAGATTCGACGTTCATGTGGAGATGCACAATCTCCTTGGTCAACAGTCGATCGAGATGGCGGACTCACGTTCTTTATCCCAAGCTGTTACCGGAAGCCACCGCGGTTTCTGGTCGAAAGCTACGCCGGTAAGCCCTTTTAATGACAAATGAACATCGAGATTACGCAATCTCAATCCCGCCGGATCCCCGCATAGGTTCATTTGTAGAGGGTTCGGCCGACGGGAAGGCCTAGCTGGCTTGCACCCATCACAAGAGTCGCTTTCACTTTATCGAAGAAATTCCGTAGACCGAGTCGCCGTTTTCGCGCAGTGGTTTGCGGAGTTCTTCTTAAAAATGGGTTACTCAGAGGTTCCTACTTTAGGGCTTACCGTTCCGATTCAATATGGCTCAAAATAGAAGCATCTAACGGGCTCAACATGTCTTCTTTATGGCGTTCCACAAAGGCCTTGTCTACCATGGAAAAGTCAAACTCAACGGCTCGTTTCCGATATTCCTCGCAAAGTCTGTAGCGTACGATTCGCGCCGGGTTTCCCCCGACCATCGCGTAGGCTGGAACATCCCGAGTGACCACGCTGCCTGCGGCGATTACAGCGCCTTGTCCTACAGTCACTCCAGAAAGAATAATAGCTCCCGTGCCTACCCACACGTCGTCCTTGACCACCAAGGGTCCCTTTGACCATGATCCAATCCCTCCAAAAAATTTGGCATTGAAAGGATACGTCGACAGTCGATCCATATGGTGATTGCCTCCCACCACGAATCGCACACCCGGGGCTATCGAAACGTAGTTTCCTATTTCCAAATAGTTGTCTTCGTTGGGGGCATACACAAAGACTTCTAAAGGCCCGTACGTCATTTTTCCCACCGTGACTGCCAAGATGGGAAACACAGTAATCGCGGTGGTTTCATTGTGCCGATTTTTTCTCCTCCACGATCTCCTAAAACGGTACAACCGTATCAGATTAATCAACAAGGCGAATCCCGTCCTTTATTAATTGATCATGCCGTGATGACGTAACCCTTTATCGTTTATCTTCGCGTCGCCGCTCGCGTGAGCATACGCCCAAGAAATTCCGTGGGTTCTGCTTTGAATCCCAACTGAGAAGCCAATATTCCACAAACCGCTTGTGTTTTGCGCCACGATTGGCCATTGGACCATAGTTGGCGCGCGGCACGAACTATGGTGTCTGAATCGTTCGACCGCATGGCTTGTCTAAGCATAATTAAATACACATCAGCAAGACTACTTTTTCGACTATCGCGGATGTTCTGCAAACTAATGGCAAGGCAGTTCCGTATGTCAGGAGAAAGTCGCTCAAAGCATCGGGCAGCCAAATCGGCATTAAACTCCGCCAAAGCTACGCCCCGCGATTGTGTAGTTTGGCCTGCATGCTGTCTCCAATAACCGAGCGGATGTTGAATGTAAGTAAATGTTCCGTCAAGCTGACTCACGCTGAGTAATGTCGCAAAGTCAACCGCTCCCGGGGACCCAGCTTGCTGAAACCCACCAATCTTTTCCAACGCCCTGAGTGCGTACATCTGAGTCACCGCGATAGCATTGGACTGATGAAGAAGCACGATGCGGAGAAAATCAACAGCATGAATGGCACCGGAAAACGGAGGTCTAGCAACGGCGCGATACGTATTCGTCTCATCAATTGCTAGTAGACAATCTCCGTAACTCATAAGACTAGAACCGTGATTGGCTATTTGTTTCTCCAGCTTCTCGGCGGGCCAAAAGTCATCACCTTCCAGCACGGCGACGTAACGACCTTTACAGTGTGCCAATCCGAAATTGTAAATTTCCCCAAGCCTTTGGAGCCCATGGTGCTCCATCCTATAGGGCCTAATGCGGTCGTCGCGTTCGGAATATTGGCATACAATCTCCCACGTTCTGTCAGACGACCCATCATCAATAACAATTAGTTCCCAATCCGTGTAGCTTTGTTGCAATACACTGTCGACGCATGTCGCGATAAATGTCTCATGATTGAATGTAGGACAAATGATACTAACTTTTCTCATTGAACCTTCCTTTCGCCTCGTTTTACCCAGGGGGCCTAAAATTCGAACGCCTGACGATTCATGTAACATGGATTGAGACTTCATTATAACCCGGACTACCAATAATTTACAGTTTTCCTTGCCGTTATTCAATATCGGATCATCGTGCCCATATAGCACTGGTTAAGGCGCCGCCGTGTCGCGGTGCTCTAGGCCCGTGCCGTTTTCCATGGGCACCCATAGAGACAAGCCCGGGCTCGTCTTCACTAACCCGCACAACATTGTCGGGAGCAGTTTAACTTTTGCTTGGCTCTCATGACCACGGCGAAAACTACTAGTTTCGAGTAAATATGGTAAAATAATACTGGAAAATATCCCCATATTGGAAGACAATAGATGGTGACGACCATTCGTGGTTGTAGCGCAGATGGCACGATGGGTGACGACTACGAGAGACTCTTCTGTGGCGTCGCAATGTGGGTCGAATCTTATGGTGAGTATGCGGAGGGGTTTATGTATCAGTATGCGACAGGAATATTGCTAGCAAACGTGTTGGGCCGATCAGGACCGGGATGGCATCGGTTCAACGTAAGTGGGGTCACGGTTTGGGAGAGGTCGGTATTGAGCAAGGAAAGCACCGACTACCTTTTCGCTTTGAAAACAAGAACGGATGTCCGACTCGTTGTCGAACTGACTCGCAAGCCGGGACATCCTGCAGCCCAAGTGTACGCAAGCACCACACCGATGGATTATCGCATTTTAAACGGAATGGTGACTGTGGATGCAACCCCAAATGTCATCATGAAGGATCTGCGTAGTGGGTGGGTGACGGCCGGAAAGCCAAATTACGATCTTGAATTTCTGACGCACACAGCCGGCGTGGGATTGCCAGCTGGACTGAACGACATATCCCGAGTGCAGGGCAAGGGTGGAGTCCCAGAGTGGGAAACTAGTCGTCTCCTGGGCCATCTCATTCCCACCTCTGGCTATAATCGATTTGGCGCTACCGTGCGCATGCGGGGAGCTCCTCCTTTTAAAACGGAGAAGCCCTCGATACCAGGGTTCCCTTATCTTTCCATAGGTGGTAGCAATGTGTGTGGACTGTACGTATGCACGCCCAGGCCCATGTATTTCGACGTTCTAACTAGTACTCTTGCAGTGAATGCGGTTGTCGGCTTTGAGAACGCGGGGAACTACCGAATAAATTCGCTGGTTTACCCTAACCGGGTTGACTTCGAATCTCCCTTTGCGTTCTATAACTTCTTAGCTAACAGCCGCTATGCCCAATTAGTGGTACGGGCTGAAAATTACCCTGGAGGGGATCGATTCGGTTTTGTTCCCGGGGAAGCCCCTTATCCGCGAATGTCATTTAGGTATTCATGGGCCGGAAATAATCCTGAATTGTGGAGTTACAGCTTGGATGTTGCCGGTGAATTTTCATTTCACCATATCTTCCAC
>JAKAAL010000284.1 GCA_021802375.1 Bacillota bacterium
AGAATGATTCATGCCCCGGATTCTTTAATCGCACGGAGTTTGGGAAAAGACGTGTTGAGACGGACCTTTTCCTGAATCCCCGTCCACAGCCGTTCGACGTTATGACGGGTGAGGGAAAAAGGGGCCAAAACACCCGGTAGAGCGCGGAGTAGACCACTAAAAAGGGCGTTAACGTCTGAGCATGATGGATCGTGGTAGTGTCAAGAATCAGGCAAGAATCAGGACGATCCGCTTATCGACGTACCGATGCAGAACCCCCTGCAGAAATTGTTGACAAGTCTCCACGGTCGATTCTGCATCTTGTGCTACAATCACGTCGCCGGTCGCGGGAGTGAGTGTTCCCATGAGAATAGCGGCCGCCGCGTGGCGGCTGGCCGGTTGGTTGAATCCCGCATGTGGGACAGGCAATTTTCTAATTGAAGTGTTACAGCGCAAACTGGATGTCGTGACTAGGCGATATGCCCGCAATAGTATCGACTGGGAAAGATATGCACTCGTCGCTGTGGCTAATGTGTATGGGATCGATCTTCTTTGGGACAATGTCGACGAATGCCAAAAGCGATTGTATGCGGTGTTCGCAAGAGAATATGTGCATATGTTCAAGGGTCTATGTGACAAGGAACTAGAACGGTCTATTCGCCATGTTTTACGAAAAAATATTCAATGTGGCGATGCGTTAACGATGACCACGCTAGACGGGCATCCGATCATTTTTTCTGAATGGTCTCTGATGGAATTGAAGGTGAAACGGCGAGATTTCACGTTTGATGAGTTGCTGGAAGCTAATCGATCAGGGCAAATCTCTATTTTTCAAGCGGCCATGGCTTATGACCAGGATGCTCAGGGATTTATCCCTAATCCTCTGAAGGAATATCCCTTAATCCATTATCGAAGGGTCTTTGAATATGAGTAACTTGACGGCCATCCATTATAACCCTGATGTGTTGTCGTGTCTCGCAAATCTGAGCAACGATGAGGTCTTTACTCCACCAGATGTCGCCAATCAGATGCTCGATATTCTACCACGAGGTCTCTGGCAAGATAAGCACGCGAGATTCTTGGATCCGGTCACAAAATCGGGCGTGTTTCTTCGAGAAATTGCCAAACGGCTTATTGTGGGTTTGGAGGATACAATCCCGGACCTCCAGGAACGATTAAACCATATTTTTACCAAACAACTGTATGGGGTGGCGATCACTGAACTCACATCCCTGTTATCCCGCAGAACTTTGTATTGTTCCAAATGGGCCCACGGTAAATATTCAATTTGTACGGCGTTTGACAATCCGGAGGGCCACATTGTATTTGAACGCATTGAACATACGTGGGAAAACGGAAAGTGTCTCTTTTGTGGCGCGGCACAAGCAGTTTATGACCGAACGGAAGACTTAGAAACACACGCCTATCGCTTTCTTCACACAAATCACCCGGAGGAGATATTTCACGTGAAATTTGATGTTATTGTGGGCAACCCTCCATACCAACTCAGTGATGGGGGGTATGGCGTCAGCGCGTCACCCATCTATGATAAATTCGTCCTGCAAGCAAAGAAGCTGACCCCGCGTTATTTAACGATGATTATCCCCGCCCGATGGTTTTCCGGCGGCAAAGGATTGGATGACTTTCGCCATGAAATGCTCCATGATAATCGCATGCGGGCGATACACGACTATCCGGAGGCGAGCGACTGTTTCCCGGGCGTCCAAATCAAAGGCGGCGTGTGCTATTTTCTTTGGGACAGAGATAATCCAGGCGATTGCACCGTGGTTACGCATCGCGGCGACAAAGTGGGGGATCCCGCGATGCGACCGTTATTAGAACAGGGTACCGACACTTTTATTCGTTATAACGAAGCCATCGATATCTTAAAAAAAGTGAGAAATGCCCAAGAAGAGTCTATGGAAGCTTATGTTAGTTCGCCGAGACCATTTGGGTTGCGAACGTTTTTCCACGGAAGAAAAACCGTTCAACCGAATGATGTGCTCTTGTATGAAAACGGGGGCACGAGCTTTATAGAACGTAATGCTATAACTCGTAATACCACTCTCATTGACCAATATAAAGTTTTCATTCCCGAGTCTGGCAGTGGAAGCGATTCGTTTCCACACCCTATTTTGGGTAAGCCGTTTATTGGTGAACCCAACACGGCGTGCACGGAAACGTATTTGGTTATCGGACCGTATGCGTCGGAAAACGAGTGTCAAAATGTGGTGTCTTATATATCGACGCGTTTCTTTCGATTCCTGGTGATGTTGAAAAAGCCCACACAACACGCGACTAGTAAAGTCTACTCTTTTGCACCCGTGCAGGATTTTTCTCAACCGTGGACCGATGCAAAACTGTATGCCAAATATGGCATCATCCCGCAAGAGATCGCATTTATCGAGTCGATGGTGCGGCCGATGGAAACGGGAGCAGGCCCCAATGGATAACGCGTTTTTTCCACCGCGGCCTCAAGTCTACCCCACGATTTACGCGTATTCCGATAGAGCTTATCAGGGATTATTAAAGGTCGGTTATACCACACGGGACGTGGAAGAACGTGTGGCCGAGCAATATCCCACGGCCCGTCCAGACCCTAAGCCTTATCAGATTGTCTTTTCTGCATCGGCACTTCGGGCCGATGGAACGACCTTTACGGATCACGAAATTCATCGATATTTGCGCAAGCGTGGCGTCCGCAATCCCAATGGGGAATGGTTTGCCTGCACGGAAGACGACGTGAGAGCAGCTGTCATTGCCGTGAAGACGCAGGCGGAAAACGACGAACACCGCACCCAAGATTTTGCCATGCGTCCAGAACAAGCCGACGCGGTGAATAAGACAGTGACATATTTTGAAAATTACTGGGCAGAAAATCCCGGGAAGCCGCCGCATTTTTTGTGGAATGCGAAAATGCGCTTTGGCAAAACGTTTGCCGCGTATCAATTGGCGAAAAAATTGGATTTTCATCGGATATTAGTGTTAACCTTCAAGCCCGCAGTCCAAAGTGCGTGGGAGGATGACCTGAAAACGCACGTCGATTTTACCGGATGGCAATTTATTTCACGAGATACTGATGTGACGTTTGATACCGCGGATAAGAATCGCCCGATTGTATGCTTTGGCTCGTTTCAGGATTACTTAGGCAAAAATGCAGCCGGCGGCATTAAAGCGAAAAACGAATGGGTGCATACCACCAATTGGGATATGGTGATTTTTGATGAATATCACTTTGGTGCGTGGCGGGAGAGTGCCAAAGATTTGTTCGAAGCGGAAGATGACCGAGAACGGCAAGCGGCCATTGGCGAAAGTACGGACCTTTTTAATGACAACCTAAAAGACGGCGATGAGAATTTTTTACCGATTACGACCACGTGCTACTTATATTTGTCGGGGACGCCATTTCGCGCCATCGCCACGGGGGAATTTATCGAAGATCAAATTTACAATTGGACGTATTCCGATGAACAACGGGCTAAAGAAACGTGGGGACAAGACAATAATCCCTATGCCCCCCTCCCGCGCATGGTGATGCTGACCTATCAATTGCCGGACTCCATCCGACAGATTGCCTTGAAAGGCGAATACAATGAATTTGACTTGAATGCATTTTTTTCTACGGTAGGCACGGGGGATCATGCCCAGTTCCGCTATGAAGAGGAAGTGCAAAAATGGCTGGACTTAATTCGCGGGGCGTACTTGGAAGTGGCCGTCGATAATCTGAAAATGGGGGCCCACAAGCCCCCGATGCCGTTTTCGGATACCCGCTTATTAAATGTGCTGTCGCATACCTTTTGGTTTTTGCCGGATGTGGCCTCGTGTTATGCCATGCGAAATCTTCTTCGGCAAAAGCAGAACAAATTTTATCACGATTACGTGGTCGTTGTCGCAGCAGGCCCCGAAGCTGGGATCGGAGTGAAAGCACTCGATCCGGTGAAGAAGGCCATAAATGACCCGCTAATAACCAAAACCATTACGTTATCGTGCGGCAAATTGACGACAGGGGTGACCGTCAAACCGTGGACTGGGATTTTTATGCTGCGCAATCTCGCCACCCCGGAAACATATTTTCAAGCTGCCTTTCGCGTACAATCGCCATGGGTCGTGAATAATTCTGATGGAATGTTCCCCAATCACGATGACATTATGAAGCCGGAATGTTATGTCTTCGATTTTGCTCCTGATCGGGCCTTAAGACAGATTGCCGATTACAGTTGTCGCTTAAATATTGATGAATCCAATCCAGAGAAAAAGGTGGAAGAATTTGTTCATTTCCTGCCCGTATTAGCGTATGACGGGAGCAGTATGAAACAAATCGATGCCGCTGGAATTTTAGACATCGCAATGAGTGGCACAACGGCTACGTTGCTTGCCCGCCGGTGGGAAAGTGCGTTGTTGGTGAACGTTGACAATAACACCTTAGCGCGCTTAATGGCTAATGAAAAAGCAATGGCCGCCCTGATGAGTATTGAAGGTTTTCGCTCGTTGAACGCCGACATTGAAACCATTATCAATAAGTCCGAAGCGGTCAAAAAGGCGAAAAAAGATTCCGATGGCCACCCCTTATCAAAGGACGAGAAAAAAGAACTCACTTCCGCGGAAAAAGAATATAAAAGTCTGCGGAAACAAATCCAAGAGAAACTGATAAAATTTGCCACTCGCATTCCGGTGTTTATGTATCTGACAGATTATCGAGAACGCAGCCTAAAAGATGTGATTACGCAGTTGGAGCCGACTCTATTCAAAAAGGTGACAGGGTTGAACGTGAATGATTTTGAATTGTTGGTGAGCCTGGGGGTGTTCAATAGCGCACTCATGAACGACGCCGTATACAAATTTAAACGCTATGAAGATTCCAGCTTGTCTTATGCCGGGATTGACCGCCACGAGGGCGAACAGGTAGGACTGTATGATACTGTCATCAGTTCCCAAGAGTTCTTAGAACCCTAGGGGGGCGGGGGTTAAGGGCAGTCCTGCGAACGGTTCATAAGCCGACCATATCCAGTGAGGGCAAGAAGAGTTAGTGAAAAACGAGAATTCTATTAATCATCCATAGAATGGCAATTTTCTTCCAAGTGATCTAGGACTAAGCAGTATCGTTCTAGCTTTTGGACCATGGAAATTTGCTAAGGAGGCAAAATGTCTTGAAGGAAGACCGTTTATCGTTGCGGATTACTTTGCCTCAAGAGGAGTTTTTATCGCGGCCCTTGGATGTTGTACCAGGCATTACTGCGGTCACAGGGATTAATAATGTGGGGAAGACCCGCCTGCTGAAACGGTTGTTTCATATTCATGCGTGGTGGATGCAGGCGGGATCCATGAACGCGGCCCACTTCTTTCCGTTAACCGTGGAATTCACCAAGGGCCCCCTCCGCATGAGTCTCACCGTCACTCCTGATGACGCTGAGAGGTGGTCTTTTTTTCAACGAACAGTACATGGGCAGGTGGAAGGAGAATGTGTTGGCCAAAGAAACACAGGCAACCCAGATCGTTTCGATGTTCGAAGATCGGATGGGGACGTAAGAGGATATATGGGTGGAGCGGTTAGTTTAAAGGCTTTGACGATGGAACTGGGTAAAGAATTAGATGCTGTCATGAGCAATTTCATCTATGTTCCGCCACAACGGACAGTTGCCGCCGAGACTCAGATTCGACGAGATCTCATACCGAATCCAGATGGGTCTAACTTGGCATGCGCATTAGTAACTTATCGAAATGACAAGGATTCCCGATTCGTCGAAATGCAGTCCATCATGCGGATCATGTTTCCTGAAATTGAGGACATTTTGACCACCATCAGTGGACTGAACACTACGCGTTTAATGGTGCAAGATCGCTTCCTTGATCGTTCGGTGCCACTGAGTGACTGTGGCACGGGAGTAGCGCAGACCCTTCATCTGCTTGCTCTCATCTATTTTTCACCGCCGGGTCGCCTCTTCCTGATTGATGAGCCCCATGTCTACTTACATGCTAGTGCAGAGCGTGCTTTAGCTCAGGTAATCCGTAATCATCCGGAACATCACTACGTCATCGCAACCCATTCCCCGGTTTTAATTGACGCACTTAATCCTGATCAGGTTTGGCTTGTCATGCGTGACAAACGCGGCTCTTCGATTCAATCTCTCTTCCCGGAAAATGTTAATGAGCGTCAGATGAAGGGTCTGCGC
>JAKAAL010000285.1 GCA_021802375.1 Bacillota bacterium
GTTATTATATCAGGTCATATATCCCCTAATAACTCCTATCCAACCGGAGCTTTTTGCGCTCCGATATTTCGACCCGAGACTGCGGCGCAAGATTGCGCCGAGTGGAACCGATGGCCGAACGGTGAATGGAGATAAAGCCAAAAGCGAAATGGCGCTTATTGACAGCTGTAAGGCTAGGAAACGCGAAACATACCCGGTGTGATCAGCGGGGTGTGAGAGAAGTCGGTTGGAATTGGGGGCTGTCTAGCGCAGCGCTTCAGCGCTGCGGACTAAACTGCGGAGCAGTTCGGAATGGTTCTGCTGGATCCGTCCGAGCGCCATGCCTAGCATCACCAGCAGCGCAAACCCACAGCAGGCGCGCATTTTGGCCATCCCACGAATGGTATGCAATTCAAACCCAACCGAGACATCCAACCGACTATTGACGCGTTCGACCGCAGTGCAATGGGCGTATTCGCGCTCCCACGTATAGCTGCTTCGAATCGATAGGCATATATACGCGGCAATCAGTCGCCAGGGGATTCCGGATGCGTGGGGCGATTGGGCCAGGTGTCTTGAGCATCACAGATCATGCCTGCAAATTTCGCGGGACATCGTGTGTTCCAGTCAGACTCAATCCGCATGTCTTCGTCGAAGTCCAGGGTAAAGTTTCTTGGTGGGCATCCTCAACGCCAGTCACAGTGCGGCACAAAAAATCTCAACCGGCATGGAGATCTTCGGCAAAGTGAATGTGTGAAATTTATGAGAATATCACGGGTGAAGCATTGCGCCGTCCATAAGACACCTTGAATCAAACCGCGCAGCGGATCGCCCTCGTCAGTGGTATGACGCGTCCTGATCCCATCCCAAAGCGCGACGTGGGGAGCCTATTCCCGTCTTCTTCAGGTTCAACCCGTTTAGCACGGCCATTCGGCAACAGGCAAGCATCCGCCGAGCTGCCCCGTCCGCATGCCGGAAGCATCTTCTTGCCCTGTCACCCCCCGTGTCCAATTCCCCTGATTTTCAATGGTCCAGTAATGATGGACATCTGGCATTATGGGCCACAAAACGGAGCCGGCACCACTGTTCAGGATTCCAGCCAATCCAGGCCTCCCGAGCCCGGCAACGGAAGGCTGCAGCAGTCGATAATGTCTTTTCATGCAGCCACTACAGCCCAAAGAGGAGAATTGTCCACCCTTTACGCAATTCGCTAAACCGTGCGGGTTTCTAGAACTATATCGAATCCCCGTCCCTCCCTCGCCCTATCAGGCCGGGGCGGCCTCCGCTAGAGATCTCCACATCGTCACGGTGTCACCCAGTGATCAATCACGTTTTTCGTGATGCGAGACACGTTGTTACGATATCCATCATGCGATAAGCTACCCGACCACGCGATGGAAGATACCGCAAATACAGCTCCGCCCGCTTGATTTTCGTAGTACGTTAAATCCGCTCGTACATCGCGGTGTTCACTCCCCCCAAGTCCCTTATACATGAACATGATATCTTCCACAACGAGCAAATACGCATCGCTATGACCCTCTGACGTTGCTACCAGGTATGTTCCTGGAGGTGTGCCCATGAGCATGTCGCAACGATCGATTTCCTGACCCGCGGCCCCACTGCCGACTAATCCGAAGTTACCAATGATCTCGTTTTCTCCAATTCCCTCGAACATCCATGACATCTCCGCATGCATGCTATCTGGCATACGGCGATAGTACGAGCTCAAGTCAAACCCTTCTGCGTCAAATCCCGTAGTGAGAATCTTCTGCGGAGCCCGGCCGCGATTCTTCCACAAGCCGCCTTTTTCGCCCGTGGTGTTATGATGTAGTTCTCCTGGCCGGGCCTGCCATGCGCGCGAACCCGCTTCGCCGCGCCGTACTTCCAAACAATACGGTTTGTCCGGATGATAAGAGATCACCCAGTAATATCCATTGGCACCCATATACATCAAATGCCCGCCATGAGCCACGTACTCTTCAACTGCATTGTAAATAGATTCCGAAACATATTCGGGATGGGTCCCGGTCAGCACCACTTTATAGGGAGCCAAAATCTTGCTACCTTCTCGATGGAGATCTTCGTCCGTTACAATATCGCACTCTATGGACAAAGCATTGAGCCAATCAACAATATAGAGATCGGCAGGTAGTTGCCATGTGCCCAAATAGCTAAATCGGTGACCGGGGCGCATATTCAGAACAGGTCGATGGCGAGACGAATAGCACACACCGCTCCCGTCGCGGTGCAAATCGTAACATGAAAGACCAAACTCGGGATGGTCCATTAACATCACGTCCAGTGGCTGGAGCACAGGGGTGTGTCCGGCAACACCCTGGGCAACTGCGGCACCAGTCGCCAAATGCTCATTAGCATAAGCCATGTAACTAGCGGTTGGAGCCACAAAAAGCACATCATGGGATCCGTATGTGGCGGGTCGCACGATAAAAGGAACTCGATCTTCCGTGCCACCACTGCGAAGCCGCAAAGCATAGACAGCACTAGGTAAATCTTTGGGCACCTCCCATCGGCATGAAACTTTCCAACCCAAATCGTCAACATCATCTTCATGCAAATGAACGGCCCCATATTGCGTGACGTCTTCTCGAAACGAGTCCACTCGCCCGTCCCAATTATGGGCTGTTACGCCCCGGGTGGGCAGGTTGACACACAGCCCGTCATCGCCGTTAGCGAAACCTGATACGACACGGTCAGAATCAATGTGTTGGGTAAGGTCCCACCAGCCCACAAGACCCTCTGTTACTGCAGGTTGCGATCCACTCTTCGCATTCGCGTCGCAATCATTTGTTGTGAATGCCCGTCGATATATGCACGGCATAGCAATTTTTCCGTTAAACGTGCCACGAAGTGGCTCGGTCCTATCACTCCTTTGATCCCACGCCCCTAGCAGTAGGTTTGCGTATTTGGGCCATTGCCATTCTCCGGCGCCGTGATTTTTCCCCACAATAGACGTAATATCGGCGATTAACCCGTAACGACTATTGTAGGGGTTAACGACTGGAATAGCACTAACCTGCATGTCACGCTTTGTGGCGTCAAACGAAGCAGTGCAGGCATACCAAACGCCTACCGTCAGGGACCCAGCGCCTACAGCACAACTCTGGACGCCATCCTTGCTCAGCCACATTGTAGGTCGTAAACGTTCATCAAGGACCAGCGCTATCCCGCTTTCCGTCCCATCCCATACTGTACAGATAGGCTGGACGTGCTCCGTAACGAGCGTAGGGTTTACAAATGCAAACAACGTGAAAGAGTCGTCGTCGGTCAACAAGGACCGCGCATTAAGTTGTACGTACGATCCATATTGGGATCTTTGTTCTGTAAGAGGATAAATGCCGTTTACGTCTGCTACGACTGTTTCTTCTTTCAATCCGGGGCCTTGCGGGTTGGAATCACCATGTATCAACCGTACTATGTGCGCATCATACTGTTTAAGGTCGGGACTACCACTGACCATAAAAGAAATAACCTGACCGGGAGAAACCGTTATCTCATCGCTATATCCTGCAATCCATTGTTCAAAGCGCATGTTTACCCTCCTCGCTGTCGACATCTATGTTGATAATTTCGTGTATCCGCCGCACAAAAACTGCGTGCGTCGCAACGGCCTCGCTCGGATAGGGACCACTAATTCGCTCCGCCCTCGTGAACGTCGGCTGAACAAGCAAACGAGAGACATACCATTGTTGGTGGCCATCGTGTTCCAAAATAAGCTTACCTTGCATGGGTAGATTTCCAACATAATTCAACACTCGTTGCAATGCTCCGCTGTGCTGCCCAAATGTGACCTGTTTGTGTTCCTGAACTAATTCCGGAGTAATCAACGGAGCAATTTGAGCACGCATCCGATCGTGGTAACGAGAAGCCACCATGCCGTTCAGTTCCTCTTGAGAAAACATGGGCATATTTACTCATCCTCTCTATAATCAGGGCTCCACGCCACGGAGCCGCCGTTTCTCTTATAACTCCGACATTTCTAGGCATCTCTTACACGGACAACGACACTTCGCGATCTTCACCATCAAACAACTCGTGCACACGGGCTCGTTCCGCGTCCGACTGACCAAAAATCACGGCACCACCGAAGAACACCAATAAGTTGACCGCTAATCCTACTAATCCCGCTGTCATTCCTCCCAACCAGGGAATCGAAGAAGGGTACACGTACGTCAAGCCGGCCGCGACGATGAATCCAGCAATTAATCCCCCCATGGCCCCCTGTTTGTTGCCGCCACGCCACCAGAGTCCAAAAAAAATGGGAACAGAAAGTTGAATGACGCCTTGATAGGCCATAATTGCCAAGTTAATAAGATGGGCATAGTTAAAGGTAAGATAGGCAACAATGGCACCGACACCCATGTACGCGATCATAGAGGCTTTGGCGATAACCGTCAATCGGACATCAGATAATTTTCGATAGCCCCCCACAATGTCGTTGGCAATTTGGGTGCCACATACCTGCACACACCCATCAATCCACCCCATTGACGCGGCAAACACCGCGAGGACAGCAAATCCAATGCCCCAGGATCCTGCGACTCGTCCCAGCAGCACAAACCAACCCGACTCCGTAGCCGCGGTTTTGGCGACAATCGGCAAGCTGATGCTCACCAGGGCTACCAGTGTCAACAACGTGTAAAACACGCCAGAAATCGGAAAGGTCAACAACGTAGCCATTTTGACACTTTGGATGCTCTTGGCTGTGTAGATTCGTTGATAACTTGTCGGCCAACACATGCTGCCCACGATTCCAGTAAATATGATGGAGAATAAATACCAAGGCCCGGGTCCGCCAGTCGTCGCTCCTGGTAACTGCAACAGAGAGACAGGTAGTGTTCGCAGACTACCAAACCCATGGAAGAAGAAGACGAGAATCCCCAACGAAAACAGTGCCGTTAGTACATAGGCAACGATTCCTTGAATCATGTCTGTATACACGAGACCCCGCATACCCATACGGACAGTCCAGTACTGACGAATGACAATTAGAGCCATGCCAATGATCAAAGCCGTGACAATGCTCAGGTGGTTGAATGATGCAACGCGAAAAATATCCCCCAGTGACTGCATACCTAAGACGATCCAAGGAAATAAAGAAATCACCCCTACCGCACTGGCCACCAGTTTGAGCGTCCGACTGTCATACCGCAATCCAATCATATCGGGTTGTGTTCTCAAGTTGTATTGTTTTCCCCAACTCCATGCATGGTGCGCCATCAAATACATAGCAGTCAATCCTAATAACGAGTACAGCAGAGCATAAAACCCTACCACGCCCGAAGCAATGGTCAATCCGACATAAGCGATAAAGGTCGCTCCTGGCCACCAAGAGTTCGTGTACGACATCGCGACAAATGGCGCACTGAATGAGCGTCCGCCCACGGCATATCCCGTGAACGTGGCATCCTTCTTATAAGTTTTGTATAACGTGACGATGATTATCACGTAAAACACTCCCAGCATTCCAAATGTAATGCCCATGTTATGAGTCATGCGACTCCAGCCTCCTTGTATCAATATTCCGACGACTTGGTAAATAATGCTCAACACGACAAAGTAGTAATGCGATTTCCCGCTGTTTACGTTCTAAGAAGCCATAAATATAACCCTATGGGGTCTTAATCCAACGGAACGGGAAGATGAACGGTATGGTTTCATGGCTCATTTTGGCAATTAACGTGCTCAATGGCCCGCATCGCGACCTCGTCGCATCTGCCGACCCGCCGCAATCGTCAACCCTGTTTCCGTCCGAGTATGACCAATCACAGGAACAACCACTTTACGGCTAATTAAGGGACGTCTTGGCTTAGAGGCAATCCCCAGCCCTCTCCCCACAGGCTAAGGTCGCCTTTTCAAGCCCCATTGGTCGGCGAGAGAACAAATAACCGACGACCACCATACTATTCCAGGTGACAAGTTGCATGCTATCCACAGTGAAAGTCCTTTCTTTAGCCACAAAACTCACAAACCAAACTGCAACGCGAACATGCGCTCATTGCCGTGTGGATAAAATAGGTGACAGCAATATTTTTCGCAAAGTTACGACAACATCGGTGATAATTGTTCGCTACCCAGCGATCCTTTGTTGCCAAGGCCAAACCAAAATAATGACCTGCGTATGTCGCGTTGCAGTTTGGT
>JAKAAL010000286.1 GCA_021802375.1 Bacillota bacterium
CTTGGATAGCATTCCCCCGCGAGGGGAGAGTACCGTACAGACCAACGGTTGTTCAAGAGGCTCGATCAGGCCCAATGGAAGTCTAGTGGGTCCGTCACCAGACTCACGAGGCCTTGCGGCTCGGCGTAGCGATCAAAGAATCCGGAACATTCGACGAGGGTTGACCGGGCGACTTGCCCACGCGAACCCATCGAGCTGGGGCGGCAAGAGCGTTTATGATGAGTCGAATCGCCGTACACTACGGTCGATCTTAGGACTTTAAGGAGGCACTATGGGCCAAAAAAGCCCTCCGCGCCGTCGGCAACGTCGAAAAATGCGGTGGAAGCGTCTTTTCGTACCCCTACTTGTGGTATTTGTTATCGTGCCCGTGGCAGGCTTGGGTTGGGGCGCCTTTAGACTGAGCACGGAAGTCCACGCGGCTAAAGATAGTTATCACGCGCGTAATTACTCGGGACTGGGTGCCTCTCTTAAGGGAATTAGCACCACGTTGGGGGTTATGGGCGATGAGGCCCACCTCTTGGGTTGGATGGACCTGCTTCCTCTGGTGCGCGGCTACTACTTAAATGGCATGGACCTCCTTACTGCTGGCCAAAAAGATGTGGCTGTGGTCGCCCAGGTCGTTCCGCCCGTACTCAGCGCCCGCGCTACCCAAGGCACATCGGCCAAATCGGCAGCCGTGAAAGCCGCCATATCCCAGGCAGGTCTAATGATGAGCCGCCTGGCTCCCAACGTCCTCGCGGCCAATCGCAGCATCCAGAACATGAACGACGAGCGCATGCCGGGCTTTTTGGAAAAAAAGGGACTGCAAGTCCATGGATTACAGTCGTTGAGCAGCACCTTGGTCAAGCTGCTTCCCGCAATGACGGGACCTCGTCCCATTTTAGCGAGTCTTCTGGGTATGCCCAGTCCCGTCCGGTATATGTTAATCTTCCAGAACAGCGGGGAACTTCGCGCTACCGGGGGATTCATGACCGCTTACGCCGATGTGCCCTTTAAAAATGGCAAACTCGGCAAGATAAAATCGCAAAACCTCCAAATGCTCGATCAACAGGTTACTTATCGGCCCTCGCCACCCTTGATCATCTCCTATCTACCGGTCAGCTATTGGCATCTTCGCGATGCCAATACGGCAATTGCCAATCTTGGCGCCGCCGTCCCGGATGTTCCAGAAGCAGCCTCGAACATCTACCAGTTCTATGATTCCATCCCAGGGGCGGTGCCGGTCAACGGTCTAGTGTTTATGGATACTTGGCTGGTAGACGACCTCATCGGGGATGTCGGCGGCCTCAACGTCCCCACCCTGCGTGGCAAAACCGTCCACCTCACCGCCCAAAATGCCAACAAGGAGATGGAAATGATGGCGGAAGGTCAAGCCCTGCCGGCCAATCTTCGCAAACTCTTCATTGGCACGATGATGCGTCAATTGATGCACGATGTGTTTCATTCCCACCTGTCTGAATTGCTCAAGGTGGCTGCCACCTTCAGTGAGGCGCTAAGCCATGAGCATATCATGCTCTATCTTAACCAGCCCAAGGCAGAGCACTTCGTTACTACGGCTGGTTGGGCTGGCGCCATTCCCAAGACCGTACCCGGGGATTTCACTGAAGTCATTGACGAAAACCTCTTGGGCCACAAAGACAACTATTGGATGCACGAGTCTTACCAGGTGAACATCAGCACCAACCCATCGGGAGCCCACCTGGAAACGGTGACCATCCATTGGAAGCTTCCAGCCCTCTCCGTACCCAAGCCCCCGTACTTGGTCGTGCCCTATCATTCATGGGTCACCGTGGTAGCACCCGTCGGCTCTAGCTTGGTCTCCATGACGGCCACAACCTCGGGCGGCAACGGCGCCCCCGGTGGCATCGACAGCTACATCCAGGCGACGACCGATCCCACCATAAACAAGGAGGAGTTTGGCGCCCACCTGAATCTTCCCGTGCGCACAGCGGCCTCGCAACCCCCGGCGGTGGGCACGGTGATAACCAAGTTTTGGCTGCCTAAAGGGGTTCCCATTCACCGTATCTTGCTGCAAAAGCAGCCAGGGCTCAGAGCCGAGGCGGTCAGCGTGACGGTGAACGGCCAAACCCAGCACATCACCTTAAACCGTGATTCCTGGGTCAAGTTCCCGGGATGAGCGGCCGGTCCATTCGGGCGCCCTTCTCTTTGGGTCCCATCACGAAAACGCCTGCACATAGGGCTTAGGGATCTCCCAAAAGTGAAGCGGGTTGGTTCGCCTGGCCTGAGAACGGAGGGAAACGCACATATCGTGCTTAGCCCCAGGGCTAAGCACGATATCTTTCGTCGTCTTCTGAATCTATTATACCAGATCTGCCCGAGCCCTTTAAGACTGGTAAATGGCTGGCCATGCGATATCCTAAAGGAGCACCCCTAAAGGAGAATGGCTATGGCTGGTATCGAACACATGCAATTTCTTGATGAACGTCGCCTGTTGCTGCAAGACCAGGCGGCGTGGAAGATTGTCACCTGGCCCGGATCCGTTCCCATCGAAGAAGGACAGGGGAGAGCCATCGTCGCCGCCGGAAAGATCATTACCAGCGTTGATAGGAAAGACTTCAAGCTCGATGGGCTACCGTTGCCGATGGAACTGCCCATCCGCAGCTATCATTACGTCCCAGGGCACGATATCCTCGTTGTCACTGGCAAGTCGGCGCTTAATCCAGGCTATACGCCCGGCCCGAGTCTCCTGCCCTTGCCCCCCCAAGGGGCCGACCGCTCAAGTTTTTCAAAGCTACCCAGAGGAGGGCCCATCGCTCTGGAGTATCTCTAGTGAGGAAGAGTCTCCCCACTGTCTTTTTCGTGCCAATGGGATCGAGGAGATTCGCCGACCACAGTACTTGGGCCCCAACGCCATTGTCTTCGAGCACTTCCACTTTCCCGTTTACGGCCAAGCTTCCTGGTTACGTCTGAGAACCATCGATCGTGCCACGCTTCAGAGCGAAGATCTGCTTCCCCATCTTGCCGGAATCACGACCCATTTAGTGCTGTCTCCCGACCCTCGTAGACCGTACGCTGCCTTTTTGCATAGTGCCCTTGAACCAGGCACGTATCCCTATTGGTATCGATTGGCCGTCCGACTTGGCGACGGCGCGGTCGTCCACCCTTTACCGCCCTCTGTCCGTCTGACCGGAGACGCCCCGGCCTGGTCTCTCGACGGCCGCTGGCTAGCGATGACCGCGTTTAGCGGAATTCATGTGGGTGTCATTCGACTCGCGGTGCCCGAGAACCCCACCTTGCCCTGGGATTGGGACTTTTTGAGCCAGATCCCGGGAACTTGCCGACTTCCCAGCGTGCATCCCGACGGCACGGTGGTCACGCTTTGGCAAACACCCGACCGTCCTCCGACTTTGTTACCGTTGTCCCTGCCGGTCCCGTCCACCGTGCCCCTATCCATTCCTAAATCGCAAGGATCCCTCGCCTATAGGCCTATCAAATGGACCCACGGAGGCCACACGCTGGAAGGTATCTATGTGCGTCCGGCGGGCGTGAAGACCTTGCCCCTCATCGTCGATGTGCATGGAGGGCCGATCAACTCTCTGCGCTATGAACGTCAACCCCGATTGGAACAATGGTGCAGGCGAGGATTCGCCGCCTTCGCTCCCGATTACCGCGGTAGTGGCATCTTAGGGCAACAAGAGATGTTAAGGACGTTTATGGGCGACCCAGAGGCTACCAGAGACGAATGTGAAGATATTCTAAGCGGAGTCGATTGGCTCGTGGCTAATGGGCTGGCTCAAGAAGACCAACTGCTGCTGTTTGGCCATAGTGCTGGCGCGACCCTCATCAACCAACTGATTACCCACACCACCCGATTTAACGCCGGGGCCTCCTGGGAAGGGCACTATGACGCCAGCTTAGGCTATTATCTAGCGTGGGGAGGGGGAGGTCTGGCCTTTGTTCGCCCCCACTATGGTGCAACTCCCACGGAAAATCCTGACCTCTATCGACGCCAATCACCCTTAGCCCGGATCGATCAGATCGCCACGCCGATGTTGCTGCTCCATGGTGACCATCAAACCGCTGACCCTATCCAATGGCATACCCTGCTGCGTGAAGCCGGCGTCGCCACCGAACTCGTCTTTTATCGTAATGAGGGCCACACGATGAAACAACCGGAAAATTACCAGGACATCCTCGATCGAACCGTGCAATGGTTTTCACGATGGCTGTCCTACCATCCCACGAATGACAACGAGCCAAACTAGGGACCAAACTCAGTCAGCCGATGGGATGGATCAAACGCTTCCCACCGGCCGTTGCGGATCCGCAGGAAAAGAAGGGCGCGTTGTCTCGCCGTACGCTTAGCTCTTGGTTCCACCCTAAAGACTTGGCTCCGCAACCCCTGCTGACGAGCGAGCCATCCGGTAGTACACCAGGACTCCATCTCGCCCAAAGAGAGGGCATTGCACGTCTTCGCCGGCATGGATGCCAGCAGCGGCCGAACTGAAGCGCTTAAGACCCGTTTCGGGGAGGGCGGGGATTCATCATCCCACTAGACAAATATATTTCCTATAGCCTATATACAACCTAATGATTTTATGGTTTAATTTTACTTACCAAAACGTTACTCGAAAGGTGGAGTTCTTGCGATGGGGGCTACCCGTGAATTAATTCTTCTATTGCTTGCAATTTACACCGCAGCACTCATGTTTCTATCCTATCGCACTCGACAAAAGCATGGCACCGGTGGATTCTTCGACGGACAGCGGTCCTTTTCAGCGCCTACCATCTTCATTTTAGTCACCGCGCTTTGGACCTCCTCTTCGATTGCCGTCGAGCTCGACACGGGGTTTGCTAGCGGGTGGGCGGCGATATGGCTTGGCGTAGCTACCGCCCTATTGTCGGTATTGGTGGCCTTTTTGGCTCCACTTTTCCAGCGCCTCGGATATACGTCTAATAGCGCCCTGCTGGGAGACGTGTTTGGAAGGGGGGTTCGACGCTTTTCCGGGCTGGTGATCGGCATTACGTTTCCCATTTTCGCCATGTCCAACGTGCTCTTTGCAGGATATTTTTTACATGCGCTGCTGGGTTGGCCCTTATGGGGTACCTTAGCCGTGACCACGGCAGTCCTCATCCTGGTGGTGCAATTCGCCGGTTTGAGATCGCTCGCTGCCGTTCAAGGATTGAACTTGGCGATGATGCTGGCTGGCCTTTTGGTCTTGGCGAGCGTCATGCACCACGTCGCGCTGCCATCCGCATCCACCCCCCCGCCTATCCCCGTCCCCCCCGCCCTGGTCCTAGTCTGGCTTAGCATGAATCTTCTAAACGTGCTGTCCGCCCAGGTAGAGTTCCAGGCCGTCGTAGCTGCACGGAACATCAAGGCGGCCCGGACCGCAGTCTGGCTTTCGGCGGGCGTCTTGGGAGCCGTGGCCATTCTGGCCACCTGGATCGGGGATACGGCGCGGTCCGCTTTAGGGGTGACCGGCGGCGACGGCCTGGCTGCCGTATCCCAACTGGTCGTTCATCACGGTAGCCCCATAGCTGTGGTCGTGATCGCGCTCGGGGTGTGGGCACTGGCCTTGACCTGGTCCACCCCGCTATTGTTTTCCGGGGCAGTCAGCCTCGGCCGCGACGTGATCGGTCAGCATTTACGATGGACCAAGTTCGCCCTGGCCATCGAAGGCGCATTGATGGTGGGATTTGCCTTATGGCGTCCGGGCGAGCTAGCCTGGTGGAGCGTGTTTGGGCTAACCCTTCGAAATGCCGGCGTAGTCGGGCCGACCATCGCAGCGTTAATTTGGCGCAACCGCATTTCACCCAAATGGGTCTTGGCGGCCATGGCTGGAGGCATTTTTAGCGGTCTCGGACTCAATGCCATCACAGGATTCTCCGCCGTACACTTCGTATGGAACATCAATCCCATGTGGATCAGTCAGACCGTGGCGCTTTGGATTCTTGCTGCTGGGCGATGGCATGCCATGCAAGAAAGAACTCATGCCGTGCTCTGGGCGGTGGCTTCGGGGGCGAGCCTGGCCTTCATCGCCACGGGACCTTGGATTCCCGATGCCGTCCGAGGGGTGGCTCTTCTGATTGTAGCCTCGGCTTGGTTGGCCTTCACCGCGGCCATTGATCGGCGTCGAGCGCACCAGCCCTATTCCACCCAGGACCGGAGGGCGACC
>JAKAAL010000287.1 GCA_021802375.1 Bacillota bacterium
TTGGTCGAGGATTTTTGTGTACCCGTCGACGCTGGAAAGGACATTCTTCAAGCTGAATGTTCCATTTCCTGGAATCTCCGCAAACGCATCCACAGCCACACCCTGATAAGACCACTTTCTCGAAACAAGCCGGGAAAGGGCCTCGTTCTGGTGGGTAAACGCATAGTAGAAAGCCCCCATGGTCAACCATCCTCCGTTTTGTGCCTGGGATTGCCAGGCTGACAGAGCGGAGGCATTGCTTCCCTGGCTGGCGACGCCTGCGGCGGCCTTTGCGACGGCGGTCTGGTAGTTATTCACCGCTTGAAAAAGAGGACCGGGATCCGGCAATGTGGGAGCCCCGGTGGCCGGGGTACCGGAGGCCGTCGGAGTCCCGACGATCGCATTGGCGAGGGGAGCCAATGTCGAAAGCATTTGCTTTAACGCGGCCGCCTGGGCACTGGACATTAATGAGGACCCAGGAGTTGAGGAATTGTAGCCATATGTGAAGGCCCCGCAGGCCCCCGGGGGAATACCAGTCCCGGTTGTGCCGTCAAAAGACACGCCTTCTGTCACGTTAGTGCTAACATTTCCACCTGGGGAAGCTCCAAAATAGGACCCATACCCGGTTTGGGATGGATTGGTGATCGTGAAGGTTCCGCTTGTGGAATTTTCCGTGATCCAGTTCGACGGAGGAGGTGCCAGGGGATTGCCATTCAGGTCGGTTTGTTTGCCTTGGGCGACATAGTAATAGTTGTTGTTGACCCAGGCCTGGCAAACCAGGCTATGCAAAGCATTTTTGGCAAGCTCGGTCCCGGTGTCCATGCTGTACACGACCGCCGGCCCGGATTGAACAAGATATTGGGTCCCAGCCGTCCACACTTGGTCGGCCAGGCCAATTCCCATCCCGGCAATCCAGAGAAATACAGCCTGAACGATACTGATCCCGTTTGAGACTGGGGCCAGGAATGCTCCGGCAGCAACGATCCTGAATGGCATCCACCGGGAAAACCTTTTTCCCAGGGGAACCCCGTCATGGGCGGCCTCTGTAATCCCCATCATGAGAGAATAGACAGCGATGATGGCCACGACCGCGAAGAGGGCGCTGTCGAAAACACCCAAGATGGTCTGAAAAAAGCCGCTCGGGTTGCCTCCGAAGCTTTGCCAACCTGCCCCAAGGATTTTGTCGAGGAGTTGGACCGATAGGTCGCTATTCGAGGGAGTTAAGGGATTCGATCCGCCCATTTGGGAGTCCTAGCCTTGGCGTTCTTGTTTTAGGTTGTCGAATTTCTTCTTCTGGTCATCCATCCACTTCTGAAGCAAATCCCATTTTGGAGGGGTGTAAGTGAATGTTGGCGGGGGTGCTGGCGGATAAATGATCCTGTCATGGACAAACATCGCCATTCCGAGGAGGATGGCCGGGATATAGATCAGGAGCCATGTCTTTAACGAGAAGGTATCTTTGATTTCTTTCCAGATGAATTTCAGGATTTTCCGGGCCATGGCTCCCTCAAATTTAGAAATTATGTATGGGTTTCAATGAAAACCATCGTTTTGTCGTAAAGGATTTCCAGTTCATTTATTGAGGGCAACGGGTCTAAAACGAAATGGTTTTCCCGAAGCTCGGTTAGGAAGGCAAGAAATGGATCCCCACAAACTTGTTTTGGGGAATCCAAGATTTTACGGGCGTTTTCCCAAGCCGCGCTTATGTGATCGAAAACGAGATGAACTTGAGTGGGCTTCATGGGCCCGTCCGATGTTAAATGGGCATTTAGGCAATCACGGATCAAATCACTGACATGGGCCAACAAATGAACACTGGGTGGGATACCATCCTCAATTTGGGCTAACAATTTATTTCGTTGTTCAGTGAGAACCATTTTCTCTCCTTCCGTTTTTTTTGCGGCGTCACGAACCTGTGATGCAGAACCTACTAGTCATCACTCCGTGATGCCGTGTAGGCCAGGGGGTGGAGAATCATCCCCCTGGACCCCCTGTTGGGGAGACCTTGACCTCATCCTCCTGGGCAGACACGAATCGCTCAAGGACGGCCGGAAAGTGTTCCTGGATCCAATCAATGATTCTCCTGAGAACTCCTGTTTCCTTTTTGGCCCGCTGAAGTTCCTCTCTTGTGTTCTCCAATTCCTGTCGGATATCCGAGAGTTCTATCCGTGTTTGTGCCAGGTCGGCCTTTGTCGCGGTCAACTCTTGGCTCACCTCCCGGAATTCCTGGCCGGGAACCACGTCACCACTTAGTATGGTGTCGGCTGCCGCTACTCGGCCTGCCACCGACCTTTTGTACTGCTGGAAGTCATTAATGTTGATGACCTTTGCTTTGACTGTCTCGGTTCTGAGAAGGTGGCGTTCTTTCACGATTTCTACGGGAATCGCTTTAGGCTCTGGAACTAGAGTGGTAAATTCGACAATCTTTTCTTGGATTTTCTGGGCCTGATGCTTAAGATCGTCCCGCTTCTCCTCGAGCACGCCGATTTCTTTGGGAAGGTCAACATGGAGTTGGTGAACCGATCGGTGGACCGTATTCGCATAGGGCTCACCCTTCTCCAGGCGTTCTTTTTTCTTGATTCCCCTTTTGATTCCGATTTGGCTAAAAAACTCTCCCGCCTTGTCCTGAATTCCTGAAAGGGCCTTTTTATTGAGTGTTCGGGCTTTCGCCCGCCCTTCGGTATCAACGTTTTCCAGCATGAAGTGATAGTGATCCGTGCTTTCGTCGGAGTGCCGGATTGCATACAAGATTTTCAGGTTGAGACTTCTCGAAAGGTCTTCTACGAATGCTTTAGCTTGTCCATCGGGAGGCCGGCTGTTCACATTGTCCCGTGCTTCTTTGCTGAAAGTGATGATCCCAGAAATGTAATAATTGGCATCCTTCCGGGGAGCTTTCTTTGTGTAATTTCTAATTCGGACTTCTTGTTCTTCCCGGGAGCGAGACAGGGATTCAAGAGTCATGTCACCGATGAGGACTGTGTTCAGGTGGGTCCGGCTCCGATCCACGTTTTTTGGGATATATCCGCTTCGGGAGTCATGCCCAAACGCCCCATGACTTTGCGGGGATCTCAATCCTTTCACTCGGACGCTCACCATTCCCGCCATTTCAGCTCCCGACCTTTTCTTTCTTGATTTTCTGCCATTCACGATCGCTGGCCATAAATTCGGCCAGGGCCGTCCGGACAAGAAAACTCATCGTGACTCCCGCAGTCTCGACATATTGCCGGGCTTCCCGATCAAGCGATTCCGGGAGGTAAACCCGTCCGATTGCCCTTTTCTCACCTTTAATTTTCAAATTGTCCTCCAAATACATCATACATATCATGTAACGTTTTATTAATTTCTTTTAGATCCCAACCGCATGAATGCTTTCTCTGATACTCATATAGACAACATGTATTATTGTATCTAACCTTCCATCTATCGTTACATCTTTTATTACATTAATTATACATCATAAATCGGACATTGCAAGGGGGCATTTTTAAATCAATAATTGGGTAACATTTCCTGTAATAATTTGGAGTCCTAATGATAGAAAAAAGAAGAGGAAGACCCAGGAAAAAAACCCCTGGGATGGATATCAAAGAACAACCTGAAGTGCTGACACCCACCGAACGTCAAAGACTTTTTCGGGCAAGAATGGAGTCCGAAGGCAATTATCACCTCTCAACGTGGATTAAGGAAGAGGTCATGGCCTGGTTGAAGGAGCAGGCCCAGGAAAGGGAAATTTCGGTGGGGGATGTGATTAATGAGGTGGTAAAGGAAAATTTGAAGAAAAAAGGGTCATTGGAATGATAATCAACTACGAACATATTGTTCAGGCCGATTTCTTACACATTAGCGATAAGGGCGGATTGCTAGAATTCTACTCGGATAAGGTCGAGAAAAACAATGACGTGTTTAAGCACATCTTATACTCGTATGCATTATTCCCATTACCAAATTACAGCGGGCTCGCCGCCGGTCAAGGGTCGTAACCCATGACCACCCCTCCCGACATGATGGAATCTATGCCATCTCCATTTCTCCTGGTGCGAGTCCAAGATCTTAATATTTCTCCCACCCTCACGGCGCTCTGTGCGGGGTATGAATCTGGAGAGTGGAGGTCCAATGCACTTGCGAAGCATATGATGGAGTGGCTCCCAGAGTTTGCGCTCAATTACACTGAACGCAAGGGAATCGGTTCGAATAACGCCTTACGACTCTTGCGGGAAGCGGCAAACCGCGTGTATCAGACCGATAACTTTCAGAACCGCGGCGAATTCGGGGAACTCCTCTTGCATATCGCTGCACGCCAAGTTTTCAACACCCTTCCCGCGATTAGTAAAATTTACTATAAGGACTCGGCCAACGACACCGTCAAAGGATTTGACGCAGTTCATGTGCTTGCCACCGATGATAAGTTGGAACTCTGGCTTGGCGAAGTCAAGTTTTACAACCAGATCAACCGTGCGATCAATGACGTTGTGAAAGAGCTTGAGGCGCACACGGAACATGATTACCTGCGCCGTGAGGCTGCGGCGATTACGAACAAGATCGATGACAGATGGCCACATGCTGACCGGCTCAAGAAGCTCCTGAACATCAACACCTCACTGGACGAGGTATTCGATGCCATGGTTATCCCCGTTCTACTCACGTACGATTCCTACGCGGTTAACTCGCACCAGCGGGTGTGCGACGAATTCAAAGCGGCATTCAAGGAAGAAGTTGAGATGCATCATGCTACCTTCAGCGGGAAGCAGTTGCCGAAAGTACACATTCACCTCTTTCTCGTTCCGCTCAAGGATAAGAACGAGTTGGTCACGCACCTTAATCGGGAGTTGAAAGGATTGCAATGAATATCTCGGAATTGCGAGACGCCTTATGCAAGCCCGAACGAGTGGCTGCGAATTCATTTGGGATACTCCGGGAGTTATGCGCACTTGTGAACGCGGCTGGCACCGAGGAGGTGGATCGTCGCGTTCAAGATCTCGTGCTCCGAGCGCTTGAACAGCGCGCTGCCTTCGGCCAGAGCCAGATTATCCTTGATGGGCTCGTACGTCGGCTCGGACTCTTCCCATATTTGGAAGAGCGTGACCTCGGCATCGCTGACATGATCGCTTATGAGTACCATCGTCCAGCGAATATGGATCATGATGGAATCATCTTCCACCGCATCCAAGCAGAGGTATATCGATACCTCCTCGATGGGCAGAATGTGATCTTAAGCGCACCAACGAGCTTTGGGAAGAGCCTCATCATTGATGCGATGATTGCCACAGGAACGTATAGCCATGTGGCAATAGTTGTGCCGACTATAGCTCTCATCGACGAAACCCGTCGACGACTAACACGGCGGTTTGGTAGTTCCTACAAGATCATCACACACCCCTCGCAGGCACGTGGTGAGCGGGAATTACTCATCATGACGCAAGAGCGGATCCTTGAATTGCCAGAGTTTGGGCCGATTGACTTCTTCGTTATCGACGAGTTCTATAAGCTGCAACCGCGCAACGAGGACACCGAGCGCAGCCTAGTGTTGAACCAGGCGTTCTATCGGCTGTACAAGACCGGCGCGCAGTTTTATTTGCTCGGCCCTAACATTGAGGCGATCAGCAACCTGCCCGAACGCATTACATACCAGTTTATTAAGACCGACTACACGACCGTCGTCTCGCAATTGCACCCAATCAACCCAGGAGACGATGACCTCGGCGAGCTTGTTCGCCTATGCAAGAAATTGCGTGAACCGACGCTAATCTTTTGCCGATCACCAAAGCGCGTCCGCGACGTGGTTGATGCGCTTCTCGAAGGTGGAGTGGAGGTACCCACCGAGGAAGTTCGCGATGCCGTCGCCTGGCTTGGTGAGCAGTACCATCCTGAGTGGTCGTTCGCGCGAGCACTTGAACACGGTATTGGGATGCACCATGGACAACTCCCGCGAACTTTGTCCCAGTACGTAGTCAAGGCCTTCAACGATGGCACCCTGCAGTTCCTCGTGTGCACCTCGACACTCATTGAGGGTGTAAATACGAAGGCAAAGAACGTGATCGTGCTAGACAACAAGATCGCTAATCGAAAGTATGACTTTTTCACGTACAACAACATCGTTGGCCGGTCTGGCCGAATGTTCCATCACTTCATCGGTAACGTGTATATCTTCCGTGATCCCCCAG
>JAKAAL010000288.1 GCA_021802375.1 Bacillota bacterium
AGGGTTTGAGCTGTTCGGCCTGGGTAAACGTCAAAGCCACTGCACCGGCGCCCTCACTTGCCCAATCATAGCCATATCCCGGAATGCCCAAGATAAGCTTAGTGGGCGAGACCTGGGAGACCGCGAAGGACAGTACCGAGCGAACCCAACTCGTCGACGCGATGGGACCTGGCGTGCCTCCCGACCAATGTTGATCATAGGCCATGATCATTAGCAGGTCCGCCTCGCGACCTAGTACCCGGTAGTTATAGGCCCCCGTCCAACTACTCCCTGGTTGATTGTGCGCCTCCGGTGGCAGCGACAGGGTCACGTAATATCCATGTTGATGAAAGAGTTTGGTCAGTTGACCCACGTACTGGCTGAAGTGGGCGCGGTCGGCAGCCGGAATCCCCTCCCAATCGAGATTAACTCCGTCAAACCCGTCACTCTCCACCATGGTCAGCATCTGATACTGGCTTACCGACTCGGCCGTCGGATTATTTAAGAGGCTATTTAAGACGCTCGGTGTCGTTTGTTCGACCACGGCCAGCGTGGTCAGATGGCGAGCCATGGCAAACCTCATGACCTGGGGTTGAGTTTGCCCCGAAACATTGCCCTGAGCGTCCACCGTATACCAATCTGCGGCGATGCCGGTTAGGACGGGTACCAATCGGCGAAGTTGGTTCAAGGCTTGGGAGGTGGCATTGGGATCGTAAAGATATCCGAGAACTAGGCCTGGTTCAAGCGGGCGCATCAATCCCTGAACTCTTCGCCTTTTGGCGGGATCAGCCATCTTAGGCACCTTTTTGACCGCACCCAACAGCATCCGGTCGACTCGACGGATATGGCCCGACCAGTTGGGGTCGACGGCCATCAAGCCCGCCACCAACAGCAGCCCACAACCTATCCAAGCCACTTTGCCGATAAGTCCACGCCAACCTCGGGCCGACTTCATGACGACTCTCCCCCTCGTCCTACATGCTATGCGCCGGGCTTCGTCACCATGCTGACAACAAGCTATAATGAGACGATATACGGATGGGAGGTGGGGTTGGATGAACGCACTCGTCATTGAAGATGATGAGCGAGTGGCCAGGCTTTTGAGTTTGGAAATTCAGCACGCCGGCTGGATGGTCAGTGTTCGGGGCAATGGACGAGATGGACTAGCGGAAGCCGTTTCGGGTACCTACGACCTCGTCATTTTGGATTTGTCCCTACCAGACATCGACGGTCTGAGCGTCTGCCAATCCCTGCGCCAGGTATCGCAAGTCCCCATTTTAGTTCTCACTGCACGCGACTCCGTCGAAGACCGGGTGCGCGGTCTGGATGCTGGCGCCGATGACTATCTTGTCAAACCCTTTGCTGCCAGCGAGCTTTTGGCGCGCATGCGGGCCTTGATTCGCCGCCCGCATACTATGATGAGTCAAGATAGCGCTATTCGCCGGGGGCCGTTAGAACTATATCCCTTGAGACGTGAAGTGAAGGTTCAGGGCGCCCCCGTTGATCTAACCCGCCGCGAGTTTGACCTGCTTCACTATTTCATGCAAAACCCCGGCATCACGCTGACCCGCGACATGATCTTGGAGCGCGTTTGGGGATGGGGATATGCCGGAGGTTCCAACATCGTCGATGTTTACGTGGGATATTTGCGCCAGAAACTGGAACAGCCCGAAATCACGGTGCCCATCGTGACCGTGCGCGGTGTCGGCTATGCTCTTCGTGCAGACGCCGATGCCTAATTTAGCAACCATCATCGCTCGCAGCCCGCGTTGGCAAAGCCTGCGAACGAAATTAACCGCCCAAACGGCCCTCTCTATCGGTGCACTGGTGGTGACCATGGCGCTTATCACCGTAACCGCCGTAAGCATCCATTTGTATGACGCTGCCCGATCCCAGGCTCAAGCTTTCTATTTTAATTTATCCGCCATCGCTCGAATTAATCCAGGGGTGATTTCCCAATATGCACGGCCTGTGGACCCCCATATTTGGCTCCTCCGCCACGGAAGCGTGGCGCTCCACTCCCCCAACAGCGCGTCCCAGCCACGGGGGCCGCTCCTCAGCCAAATCGTCACCAAGCCGATCTTCGCATGGCGTTTAGTCCACAAGAGCGACGGATACCTATGGGTCGTCGACTGGCCTCTCGCACCCGACCGCGACCTGGTGCAGGATTTAATGGTGGTAATGGCCTCGGTCACCGTGGGAGCCTCGTTTGCCGGAGCACTGCTGGGCCGCTGGACCACCCACCGCGTGTTAGAGCCCGTGTCCACCATGACGCACTCCGTCGAATCCATGCTCAACCATCAGCATTATCAGCCCATTGACGCCCCTTCTCCCCACAATGACGAGTTCACGCAACTGGCTTCCGTGCTCTCACGCCTCATTACCACGCTCGAAGACCGGAGCCAGCGAGATCGGATGCTTCTGGCCGAGGCCGCCCACCAGTTGCGCACGCCCCTCGAAGTCATTCACGGAAATCTAGCCATTTTGACCGATTGGGAGCACATCGAACCCCAAACCGAAAAAGATACCTTAGAAGCCCTCAGACGAGCCACGGAGGATATGACCACCTTGGTCGAGAACCTCTTGACCCTAGAGCACGCGCGTAACTATCATCAAAAATTGGTAACCATTTCGCTGTCCGACCTGGTTGAGGAAGTGGGCGAAGATGCTAAAGCGGTAGCCAGCCCCCATCAGGTTACCTATGCACTGGACCCTGGTCGTCGGGCCTTGGTCAGCGGCGATCCGGTAGGCTCACGCCGTGCCATCTGGGTATTGGTGGAAAATGCTTTAAAGTACGCGAATCCAGACTCTGCCATCCACATTCGCCTAAAAAGGACGGCCGGCGGCTTTGCCGTATCGGTCATCAACCAGGGAGACCCCATTCCCAAAGACGAACTCGCTAGCCTCTTTGACCGATTTTACCGGGGAAAGCGCACGCGCCACATCCGCGGCAGCGGTCTTGGCTTGGCCATCGCCAAGGCCTTGATGGAGAGCCAGCACGGCAGCATCAGCGTAACTTCCGACCAGCGGGCGACCGTGTTCACCCTGTTTTGGCCCGCGCCGTCGGTCTCATCGGAGCCATCCAACCCCAAGGATCGACTAGGCCTGGCCTCAAATTTCATCTTGCCACCAGACTCAGATAGGTAAGGTAGCTTAGCACGGTAAAGAGTACGGTTAAGTTGCCAACGTGGACGAGATAAGGCCCGGTGGCCAGTCGCGAAGCGACCAGCCACGCCCCTGAAGCTATTTGACTAGCCACTAACAGGGCTAGCACCACCGTCGCTGGCCATAACTCCGGAAATTGCCCTCGCCGCCGATACAGGCGCAGCAAAAGCACCGTGACCAAGGCGGCCAGGCCCAGCGCCGCCAGGCGGTGGATCTCGTCGAGCCACACCAGGCTCCCCCATCGAGGCAAGAGGCGGCCATTACAAAGCGGCCAACCACGGCAAAGGATGCCTGCATGCCGAAACGCTACATACGAGCCCCAGTAGATCGCCAAAAAGGTATAGACCCACGTGGCGAACATCAACCGGCCGAGCTCGCGCGGTAGATGGCGGACGGTTCGGGTACCTGATTCCAATTGGAAGACCGCCACGGTGAGAAGGGTGGTGCCTACCAAGGCCAGGAGTCCGAATCCTAAATGAAGGGCAAGCACGACCGGCGGATTAACGAACAGCACCGCCAGTGCCCCAAGACCGGACTGGATCACGATGAATCCCACGGACAGGACGGAGAAGGCTTTTACGTCTAGTGACGAGCGGTAGCGGGCCCATGCCCATATGGCCAGAGCTACAGCCACCAAAGCGAAGCCACCCACCACCGCGCGATGAACAAATTCGATCAGCACATGGACATTGCCGAAATGGGGGATCACTTGACCATGGCATAACGGCCAATCTTGTCCGCAGCCCAAGGCCGACCCCGTCTGCGTATCCAAGAACCCGACCATATCCACCAAGAACATACCTAAGCTAGCGATGACGCCAAGCAGTTTAATCGCTTTACTCCCTCGCCGTGGGGACACGGGCCTCACCTCCCTTGGCTCTGCCGCGATATTCCCAAGGTACCATGGGTGACGCCCCTGACCAACCCCCATGGGGACTAGCTCTTTAGACCCAGCATTTCAACGTCCGCGCTCTAGGAGCTGCTTTGCCGAACTGGCTAATTTCCCCTGTCGCTTTTTGCGTGGTAGGCCAAAGGCCACGTACAAGGTGGCGACCGCCGTCAGCAACCCCACAAAGATTAGGGCCCAGGGCGTTTGACTGGTCCCCACGGCGGTCGTCAAGGCGCCAAGAGCTAGGCCCAAAAAGATCACGGCCACGATCCCGGGCACGATCGGATACCAAAACGCGTGAAAGGGGCGGTTTCGCTTGGGTTCTCGCCGTCTCAAGGAAAAGACCAACACCGAAGTCAACGCGTACATCAAAGACTCGACCCCAGCTCCCGCGTTAATCAAAACCTCGTATTGACCGCTAAGATAGACGAGCACGGAGAGACAAAGGGCCACGAAAGCCAACCCTAAGAGCGTCCGAGAAGGAACCAGCCGGTCGTTCAATCGAGCCCACGATGCCGGCAAGGATCGCTCCCGGGCCAAGGCGTAGACAAACCGTGAAGCCGTCACCAGCCCTCCGTTAAACGTGGTCATGGCCGTGGTCAAAGTAATCAGCGCCATCCACCAAAAACCCAAAGCCCCAAGCGCCTTCTGGCCCACGATGAGTTGCGGAATGACGCTTCGCGCCAGTACGCCGGCATTGGGGAGGATATCAGTCAGGGCCAAAGCAAATAAGCCAAAGGCCACGGCGATGATGCCTAGCGCAATATACATCCCCCTAGGGATGGCGCGAGCGTCGTAAAACTCTTCTGCCAATGGGCTTACCCATTCAAATCCAACAAAAATGAACACTCCCAGGGCAATTCCTTGAAACCAGTTGGGTCCGAAGTGGAAGAGGGGGCCAAGGGCCATGGTGGGTTGCTTAAATACCACCAGCAACGAAATCACGATCAAGGTTCCTAGCAGGAAAAATGCGTTCGAGTCTTGCACGGCCGCAGCAATTTTTATTCCGCGTAGGTTAACATAGGCCGTAACCGCCAAGATCAACACCACCCACAAGATCCCCGGCACCGCCGGTAGGGCCGCTTGAAAGGCATGACCCAGAACAAAGCCATCGGCGGCAATGACGAACACCACCGTCGTCGCATACACCAGCGAGGCGACCAAGGACACTTGGTCGTTTAAACCGCGCCGTGTCCATACACGAATGGAGGCCGCCGAGGGAAACATCCCATTGAGTTCGGAAAAATTGCTGGCTGTCAACAGAATCAAGACACCGGCCACCAAAATCGCCAGCCAGGCGGAACGCCCCCCCATGTACATAGCCACATCGACCACGGCCAAAAAGTTCACCGCCGCCGAGGCCAAACCGGCGCTGGTGGAGACGGCCGTACGCAACGGAAGCACCTTGTTAAGCCCTTGGTCGGCCATGACTACTCGCCCCAAATCATTAATGTAATCACGTCTAAGCGAAACAGGTCATCTTGACTTCCGCGCACCATGAGATCTCCCTGATTATAGGGCTCGGTGGGCGTGAGCCTGCCCGAAAACACGGCTTCCAAAGTCTCGCCATCAGCACGAATTTCCATATTTGCTTCCTCTTCAGGCGGGCCTTGGCCCGCCTGAAGCTCGCCAGCGACGCTCCGAAGCCAGTAACGACTGCCAGTGTCCTCCGCCCAAATGACCACCGTGCGCGACCATTCGCGGTTCATGGCGCGAAGTCGCTCGTGTTGGTTGCACTTTTCAACAAAAGCCTGCAAAATTGTCATGAGTGCCATGATTCTCTCCTTGTGCGCCGCGTCAGAGGGCTTACACTCCCAGGTCTATTGCACGGGATTTAAACTCAATTGCCCAAACTCAATCTTCAAGCCGTCCACGGTGGGCTGCCAGCGGCTATCCTCGGGAGTGACTCCGGTCACGGCCACTACCGCCGCTTCCACCACATTGGTTCCAAATGACCGCCCTTCCAGCACGGGCGTCGTAGTGACCAAAAGCCTCACTCCGCGGCGCCGAAGTTGCTCCACATCGTCCGTCGTAGTGGTGTTGGTGACCACGACTTTGCCTGCCAAAGTACGGGGAAGATA
>JAKAAL010000289.1 GCA_021802375.1 Bacillota bacterium
TCATACGCCGCTTTTTGAGTGAGATAATCCTTCGGCGGCTTACGAAAATACCATAATCCTGCAAAAAATCCGCCCAAAGCACCTAAGAAAATCATAATGTCTACGTTGGCAGTCTTTGGCTGATGGGCATAGAGCACATAGAAAATGCCGACATATACCGTAGCCGCAAGAAATATTCCGAGGCTGGACCCCACAACATAACTCACCACACCCGCCCATATTGGGTTATTGACACGATGAGCTTGAGGTGATTTGGGGGGTTCTAAACTTTTCCCCAAATCCGTTTTCGTAGTGGAATTCGATGCGGGTGTCCAACCAATCCCTGGAACGAGACCCTCGTCGGTAGCTCCAATGCCCACAACTAAGCCACCTGGCCGATGGCTATGGGCTACTTGACTTTGCCATGCCACTTCGGTACGAAGAGGCTTCGTATTGGCACATCGTGGACACTCCAATAGGGGTTCCCCCTTTTTTAAAGTCCTAATTGCTTCAGGGCATATCGTGATCCGACACTGCCAATGGCACCTCCAAGCCCAGTATGAGCCGCCCATTCCTTCAACACATGCGGCCCTCGAATAGCAACAATTAAGAAACCGAGACCAAAGACCATAGCCAAAATTGAGTGAACAACAGTCGTGTCCGCAATACTGAGACCTGTAATCCCATTACTGGTGTTGCCTATCATGGGATAGGTCGAGACAGCAATGAGCCCTTTGAGTGCCAAATCTTGCCACGCTTGCTGTAAAGATAACACAAGGAGCCCTTTCCACCAATTGTTCCATACTCCACCATCGGGGGAAACCTGTCCGACGGCCACAATAGGGGCACTTACAATATAAAACACCAGTTCGGCGGCCCGGTACCCCATTTGGAACATCACAACGATTAAACCACCGACCACTATAGCGACCAAAGACAACACCGCAAAAACAACACTGCCCCCAATCACACCCGTTGCCGAGGCAATGGAGTTACCCAAACCATGTGCAACCACGACGGATTGGGTTAATGGCGCAGAGGCTAGTGTATAAGCGAATCCCAGTCCCCATTCAAAAACATGGTCCACGAGCAATGCGTCGGCGGCAATGAAAAATGCTGCCCGGACTAAGCCTTTCCAGAGAGTGGACCCGGTAGTATCCGGATTACCTTCGTTGAAAAAGACATAGGTCCTCAATGCGTCCCAACTGACCCGGAGACCTAATAACACTACGGCAATCCCTGCCGCCACATGTTCCGTACTCGTGACCCAAGGCATGTGGGCTAACGTCAACGCATTAGCTGATACCAGCATCAAAACCGAAAACAAAATCTTTTCAACGCCCGTGAGCCAGTGTTGAACCGTATAGGACAATGAAGAAACCATCATTGATCCCATAAGTGCCCTCCTTTCATGCCCCTAATCCCCATAGATTAGGGGCATTAATGGTTGGTATGACGGTTAAATTTAAAAAAAACCGGTAACGATTTTCACCACCCCCCCGGCAATAAGGACCGCTACGGTCCCCACCATGACCTTCTTTTGGGACTGGGTATGATGCGCCACGGTCTGCGGATCGTCATTCGCCACCTTCATGAGCGAGTGATACCCTAGCATGGTCCCCCCGGCCCCACCTCCGACGCCCATAATCCAGTTGGATCCCGCGTTGAGGAAGTTGGTGGTGTCGGATTGCAACGCCGCCATGGAAGTGGGTGCGGCTCCCGCCGCCAGGTAAACATGTGTCGTGTGTAAGGTGTGCAAGAGATCTAACATCGTGTTTTTTCCCCTTTACAAATGAGTGGTTACGGCATCATGCCGGGAAACTCGTCCTCGTGATCAGTTTCATGGTCTTCGGGCCAAACCGGGGCCGGGGACCAAACGGGCACCTCATTCACTCCCGGCGTGCCCTCCGGCACCGGATCCGGGGTGAAGGGGTGACGATGCTGCAACTCCGGCCAGTGTTTCCATTGTGAGAGATCCGGCAACGGCAATCGGGCCGGGGAGAATCCGGCCTGCCACGTCATGACGGTATCCTGCGGCCACCGCAAAAGCTCATCCGGCGTCACTAAAGACCGGGCCATCAGGCCGTCAGACTCTGAAGCACTGCCGATATTGGCGGTCGCTAAAGAAAGCAACGGGATAGTAGGCCGGGAGTGGTTTTGGGTGAGAGTCGTGTATTTCCCCACAATTTTGCTGAGCTCTTCCGCCGTCTGAAGGTCACTGGTTCGTAGAAAACACCACGTCCCGGCATTGCCCCGGATGGTCCGCTCCGTTTTGGCGTAATGCTTCTTGAGTTGTTCCAAATTCTGCAAAGCCATGGTAATCCGGATCCCCATACCGGCAGCCACCGTCACAAACTGGTCAAAGTCCGGAAATGGGGGCATATTGCCAAATTCATCCAACAACAGGTTGACCCGAATGGGCAACCGGCCTGCGGTCTTTCGGGCCTCGTGCGTCAAGGCCCTCAGCAATTGTGTCACATACAGCCCGGCCACCATGTACTTACTCGCTTCATCATGCGGAATCCCCAAGAATACTGCCGTAGGCTTCCGCCCAATCTCTGCCAAGTCATGATCTTGAGTGCCCGTCAGCCAGGCGATTTCCCGGTCCGCCCATAATTGCAGTCCGGCGGCCGTGCTCACCAGGATGGAGGCTCGCGTTTTGGATTGGCTGAGCTTCACCGCACCATAAGCGAGACTCGCCGGGTGGTTTGCCGGGAACTGGGCGAAAAAGGCATCCAAGCTGCCTTCATCGTCCTCTTCGTGACTGGAAACCAAGGTCTGATACACACTGCCAAGATGTCTGGCCTCTGGTGGAGCCGCTTCCGCTATGGCTAACACTAAAGCGGCGGTCAGACTGATTTGCCCGTTCACCCAAATGGGTTCCGCGCTGGTCAAACTGCCTGAGCCATGGGTAATGGTGTGCCCAATTTGCCGGGCGATGGTGGCAGCTTGGGCATAATCCGGTGGGGTCTGATGCAAAGCCTCCGCCACGGCTTGCACCGGATTGAATCGGCGACTATGGCCCGGCCCCGGTTCAATGAGATCAAGCCGGATCACGTGGTATCCGCAGGACTTCAGCCAGGCGGCTGACATGTCATACAGTTCAGCTTTGGGATCCGTCATCACCAGACTTTCTTGAGCCTGGGTGCCAATGACGCCAATGGTCGGGATGATAATCCGGCGTGTCTTTCCGCTACGGGTCGAGCCTAAGATGAGAGCATGCTCATCCCGATCCAAAACCCAAGCCTTTTGACCGTCGACACCCACCACGAGGCCACTGGGCAGGGCGGCTAAGGCCTCCGAAGATAGAGTGCGTGAGGCCTTCCACCGCACAAATCCTTGCCGTAACTCGTGCTGGCTACGCCAGTGGGCCGTGCCATGCTGTCCTTTTCCGGCTGCAGTGGGACCTCCCCACACGGCTCTTTTTTTCCCTCGAGCTTTCCACCCGACAAGCAATGCGCTGATCGCGGTTAAGACGAGCCAGGTATCCGCCAGTCCGGCATGAGGCCACAAGGCCGGGATACTCTGCCACGGCAAATAGCCTCGATGGATAGCCCAGTGATGCAACGTGTGGGGCAATGCCTTGGCCAGGGCAGTCTCCACCGCACTGGGGCCTTGGTGGACATGGGCGGCTTTTGCATCCAGCACTGTGGGCCATGCGGCAGACACTAACGACAACGGGATAGCGGACACTAACGCGCCCACTATCCCGCCAAATCCTGCACTCACTAACCCGCTTTTGACTCTTGATGGTACAACCATATCGTCTCACCTCGCTTACAACTGCATTTCGTTATTGCGCTGGCGCTGGATGGCGTCCAGTTCTGCCTGATATTCAGCTTGGGCTTCTTGTCGTCTCACGTCGGCCAGCAATCCGCGGAGTAGCCCGTGCACAAAGCCACGGGCTGAAATGGCCCGACTACTTTGGATTTGACGCTCTCGCAGGTTCACGACGAAGCGTAAAGTCGTTTCCAACTGCTTCTGATAGCCCTGTAAATAGGAGGGTTGAGCCTTCATGCGATACGGCGAGGCCAGAATGCCCGGATCCGGCGGCCCTGAGAGAAAAAAGCTGGTGTGCCCCGTATCCTGATCGGCATGATAAGGGGACGCCTTCAGACGGCCTATGTAGGTCAGCCGCTTTTGTGTGTCTTCTGGCAAATACAACGGCATCCGTTTGGCAATGGCGGCCTGGGCCTGTTGGCGCATAACGGGATGAGTCTGCATCAAGTTTCTAGCAGCCTCGTTCACCGTCATCTGGCCCCTGCGGATCGCATCAATGAGGGGTAGCAGCCGTTGGCGATCCGTCTCGGATCCCTTTTGGTCCGGCCAAATGGCTTGCCATAACGCCTGCGCCGTTGCCTGATAATCCAAACGGCGATCCAGTTCAACGGCTCCCCGCAAAACGGCACTCCCTAACCGCTCGGTTAAGTCTTGGTGAGCATTCACGATGGCCTGTTGAGGTGCCTGATCGGAATAATGTCCGGCCAGTTCGCCCGCAATGGCGACATACCGATCCGCTGCCGTTGTGAGTTCCGGAATAGTCTCTAATAGCCACTCAACCGTTTTGCCTATCGTGTCTTTGGTTTCTGGTGGCATATAGGCATAGGCTAAACGGCCATGACCGGGTAACGTGTCTTTCACGGTGCCTAATAATTCCGCCAGGGATTGTGCTTGCTTGTCGGTCATCCCGGCATGGTCTTCTAGAGTCGCCTGGAACCCCTTAACGATTTGGCCGCGCAATGCAGTTTTTTCCGCATTTAACCGCGCACGTTCCGGCCCATACAGTTCCCGTGTCCACAGTTGCCGAATGCCACTCCGTTCTTGTGACGTCCATTTTCCTCTCCCGCGTTGGATCGTATTTTCCCAAAACATGAGATGGATGTGCGGGTGTCCCTCTTTCCGGTGCATGGCTGCCGTCCATGTCGTGTTATCCGGGTCTAATCCCAACTTGTGAAGCATCTCAGGTATCACGTGGCGGCAAGCCGCTTCCCACGCGGGACGATCCAACAACTCTCCGCCTAATATTCGGGCATCGTCTTCCTGGACGGAGACAATCATGCGCCAGATCGGGCCCTGGTGGTCTCGGATCTCTTCGGCTAATTGCTGCGGATCCGGACGATTCTCGGAATCATTCCCGAAATATCCGGCAGCGCCAGGACGCTCAACCATATATTGAGCGTGAATGGCGGCGGACTCGCGGGCATCGAGAACCAATTCCTCTTTCTTAGGATTGCCGATATAATCCAAATGCTTGGTGGCCGAGAGCAAGGATTGTTGTCCTGTGCCTCCGGGTAAGTAAAAATGGGCTTTCACCACCATTGGACGCAGGGCCATGGTCATCTCCTTCCCTTTTGCGTGTTAATTGGCCGGATCTTCTGGTTGAGGCAATCCCGCTGCCAGGGCCTCACTGTCGTTGGTTTGGAGCACATGCTCCGGCACCCATTTTTTGCGTCGTGTGGCATTCGCGGCGGCAATCCGGCTTTTGCGCTCATACTCCGCTAAGGTTTGATGGATGCGCTCAGGACTGCCTTTATAGAACGCCGTGATTAAGAGTTCGATCATCCACGGCAAATAAGTTTCGGTGAAGCGGAGCTCTTCGAATAATGTTTGGTATACAAATTGCTCGGTCTTCTTGAGATGATCTTGCATCCCAATCCGGACCGCTTCGGATAGCGGAGTCCGGATGCTCTCCCCCGTGAGTTGGTCAATCCGGTCCTCAATCGCCCGGCGAATGAACTGACTTTCCGTCTCGTTTTGTGCTTGGGCATGACTTTGAATCGCCTGTCGCAAAGCTTCTGACAGACGAATTTCGACCCGATGCGTGTGTGTCGGCATATTATCACCACCTTTCACGTGATGGCATGGTATAGCGCGTCTATGCTCGTTATTTCTATAGCCGTACAGAATGCCGTACAAAGAGGGTGGATTACCGTACAAGAGAATTCTTTAACCATGCGGCTTTGCCGCATGTGTGTACGCACCCCCTTATCCTGCATACTCTCTCCACAAGGTGGGGGTGGGGAGAGTCAGACGCGGGCGTCTAGCTTCTGGGCTTAAGGTGCAAACAGGTCAAGTTGTTGCAGCAGCGGTTTGGGGTTGGTATCGTTGTGGGCCCA
>JAKAAL010000290.1 GCA_021802375.1 Bacillota bacterium
ATAATGGTTAGCGGCCCGATTAAGACACGGCCATGACTGATTAACTTGGGGAGAGATCGCTGACCGTTTCGGTTCCCATATCGTCTCCATGATCATCCCAAGGAAATATGCCAATAATAAATGCTTGAGGGGATGTTGGGAGCCCTTGGGCCGGCGGACCATCCGTAATACCCAAGCTTGCTCGCCATCTTCCGTCAGTCCGCAGCCCATCGCCCGTAACCAATCTTGGCCGTAAAACTGCTCAAATTGCAGCACGAAATCGCGAGCCCGAATCCGGCCGCTCACTTGCGCTAGATCTCGTTCCTGCAATCTTTCCACATAACGCTGTCGTAAAACATCTAGCCCAATGGCCTCGCGGGACTGCGTCAGCAAGACCCAACTTTGACGGGCAATAAAGCCAGCAAGATCGGGACAATCTTTTACACCGGGATGTAAAGTCGGTCCGGAATATCCCTCTCGAATGACCGCCTCCAAGGTATCAAAGCCTTGCCGATGCCGGGTGTTATGAATCGCCATCCGGCTCGGGTAAATTGGCGATGACGGGTGATGGGGGCACACCATTACACCGGGGAGTTGGTGCACCCGGTGCCAATAGGTCTCGCCATACGCCCTGCGGTCAGCTTCCACGCACTGTGGACAGTACTGTAACACTTGAGGCGTCTTTACGGTCGAGGCCATTATGCCGGCACGTCCGGAAATCCCCGATCCCGACCCACGTCTCATGGCAAGGCGGACCCCTTCCAGTTGGCTTGCCGCAAGAAATGGGGAAAAATAGGGGAGCAAAGTGTGACGATCGATGATTTCGTCGGATGAGTACCGATGGCCTGCTGGCAAGTGGCTTATTAAGGCGTCCACGTGCCCAGGCAAATCCACAACCGCCACTACCGTGTTGCTTCCGAACAAGTCTTCCAGTGTCGTTTTCTGATTGCCCCACATCATCCGTGCCTGATATCTGGCACAAACGCTGTAAAGCAACTCATCCGGATACGGATCGGGAAAGAATGTAATCATCCCATCCTCCGCTTAACTGACAAACGCATCCATCGACTGAATCCATCCGGCCTTTTTCAATGCGTCGTACGGGGGGATCCCCTCTTTTAAGCCCGTTTGCACGATAGATTTTAAGACCATGCCCTCATGAGCGATCCCTTGCTTCTTAAGGGCACGCTTTTTCGTCGGTTCCGGCGTCTGCCCGTTGGGCGAATCCACGGAACTTGCCATACATTGCATCCATGCACGGGCCCGCTCCAGCGCCTTCTGCCTGACATCGAGGAGAGAGGTTGCCTCATCGGACTCCATGGATTGTACCGCCTGTCGGGCCACCATTTCGGGCACTCCGGCCTCGATCAACCACCCGACTAACGCGGATTCACCGGTAGCCGATGTGCTCTTCTCAGGTTGTTTTTTCAGGGTATCAAGACGACCCATGGTGGTAACGGACCGCTCCGCCTCTTCAAGATAGCGTTCGACGTCTAAGGGTGCCACATCGTCGACCCCTTGCAACAGGCGGAGATTACCCGTCCGCAGCGCTTCCAAGATAGGAGAGGCCAACCGTAAGCTATCCTTGGCGACCGAACGAATCAGTGCTGGGCTGAAGGTCTCATCGTCTCGAACAATAGCCCGCGCTTGAGCCAGCATGTACAACTTGACCGCAAAATCTGTAATCCCCTGGCTCGCATCGTACAACGCACCCTGCAAGGCCGCAGTCAAAGGAACGGGTCGACGGGTATATTGAAATCGCCAGAGGGCTTCAACGAAAAATTGCCACACCTCATCATTCTCCATCCGATCCCAGATAAAGTCGCCTTGACCGGTGCCCCGGCGCGTTTGCCGAAATTCACCACTTAAGAGCGCTTGGGCCTTGTAGGTGCCAACAAGGACCACGGGAAGCCCAATGGTGTTGACCAATTGGACAAAGAAATTCAACATCTTACGGGAACCGCCACTTTTTGCCTCACTTAAATGCTGGATCTCATCGATCACCAGCACGCCCAAACCGTGCAAGGCAGCAACCCGAGCCATGCGCGGCAATAATTCGTCAACGGTATGGCGGCCCGAGGCATAACGCTCATAATAGCGAGACCCCAGCAAATCATCGATAGCCTGAAAGAAATTCAAGCAGAGACCCTTGATGGAGCCATCAAAGGGGCAGTCCAACTTCAACCAGACCACTTGCATCACGGTCAGCGGGCGCTCCTGATATTCGTGGTGTCCAATGACTTGGGGGTAGAGGGACAGAATGCGCTCGACCGCCGTGGTTTTCCCCACCCCGCTCATGCCCAAGATGGTAAATCCCGTGGCGGTCGAACGCGGCGTTGGCGGAACACCTTCCGAGTTTCCGATGAGGTCAGCGTTTTCATGCAACTGGGCCACAAACCGGGGATCTCGTGGATTGCGCGCCAAATAGCCGATGCGAATCATCCGGGAAAAGCGCTGTTCCAGTTCCAAGTGCACCGGTAACGGTTCAAAAAACTGGAGAGTGTTTTGAATGAGATGAAGCCGATAGTGGGCAGGTAGCTCTCGATCCTGCGGCGAATACGGCGGGGCATACTTCAATAATTGGCCCGCCTCTTCCTCAGACCAGATGGGGGGCAAGGCTTCAATGAAAGGATTCCCCTGGTACGTCGCAATCGGCGGGGTCTGATACTCCGCATCGATTCGAAGCCCTTGACCCACTAAAATCCGCAGCTCGTCGCTCATTTTGGCTCCTCCTCACGGTTTTGCAGCCTCCGTAGCAAGGCAATCCGATCAGGCGGGGGCACATAGGCATCCTCATCCGACTGTTCCTCCGGCCTATGAGTTTTAACGTCCTTCTGGTCGAGACGCCATCCTTGGGTGCCGCGGTCTATATCGCGTTCAGTCTGGCGATTGGCGCGAATTGACTGTACCCGAGCCCGTTTACTGCTGCCATCTCGCGTTTTTTCAGCCTCGGTCTGGGCTTGTTGTACGACTTTGGCGATTTCGCCGTGTAATTCGGCTTTGGCTTGGCGTTCTCGAGTCTCTTGGTGGACCGTACGTTCTGCCTGCATTTGCTTCCAGGCGTCATACTCCCACCAGGTGTACCCGCGGAACTGCTGGCTCCGATCCAGCAACGTGCACACTTCAATGCGTTTTCCCCCCTGGTCCCGCAAATAGAGCACATCCATCACCCGCGGATCATAGGCCACGGGAATCCGAAAGGTTCCTTGGGCACGGGACCGAACATACCATTGTTCGCGCAGCGCCCGTTCGGTGGTGTAGTAGATCCCACGAAAATGTATGCCCTGGGGGGTCACCGAAGCCTCCGCCCCCGGCAAAAGATTCAGGCGCAAGATATCCTGAGGAACCGATCGCAAATGGCCGGACCGATGTGTCACACCCCATTGCCAAAGATCCCAAGGATACAGCTCCACGCCATCGGCCATCATGTCCTCGGTCATGGGATAAGCATCTAACCGGTGATACAGGTTATGATCACGCACCGACAAGACCAAAAGATGGATAAATTCCTCCAACGTTAATACCGCATCGAGGCGATAGTCGGGCCCGCCGCGCTCCGGTTCCTTGATCACGGCCCCAGGCAACTGATGCACGAGGTTCAAGTTCATCAGCCGGAAGTTTTGTTCAATAATTGCTTTCATATCGCCACGATACGGGGGGGTATTGGCCACACGAATCGCCAGTGCATTGACCAACTGGTCGGCGTTATAGCCCTCCAATTCCCCCCGGTCAGCCAAAATGGCATCGGGCAGATGTTGCGCCGGCCACCACGCGCTATCCTCAATCCCAAACTGAGCGCAAAATGCTGCTTTGTCACTCGTCGCGTTTTCTAACGCCAACATGGCTCCAAGCCAGCTCGGGCCTTCCAGGCTAACCGATAGCCCGACAATTATGCGGCTAAAGACGTCTTCCACCATATACACCACGGGTCGACCGATAATCCGGTTACGGTCCCAGCGGCTGACTAAGTAAATGTCCGCAATGGTCGCATCAATCTGATACAGGGAGCCAGGGCCTTGGGCCATCTGCGTGGAATCCCCAGTGATCGGCCGCCGACTTAACGCGTATCGCCGCTCCCCCAAACGCCGCTTTTGGGATCCTTCCCAATCTCGTTCTTTTTCGTACCAGTAACGGAATTGCCGTAATGTCGGCAGTTCCGAAGCGGGCGGTAATTTTGGAACAAGAGTCTCTCCTTTTTTCTCATACCCTTGATGAAATAAACGCTCCAACATGAGTTGGTACGCATCTTTGAACGAACGCTCCTTGCCTGTTTCATAAAACAAGCGGATGCCCCGACGAAATTTTTCACGAACTGGATCATCCACATTGATGCCCACGTCGTCTATCATAGTTCGTGTGCGCCGCGGTGGCCGCCCTCGTTTACGTTCTCCCGAACTCTTTGCCTTTCCACGGCCTCCGCGAAGATCAAATTCAGGTACTAAGGCATTTTTGGTTTGCCCCCCGCGCCAATATTTGCGCAGGTAATGGTAAATCGTCGGTTTGCTGACTCCTGTACGCTCAATCGCGGCGTTAACTAAGAGTCCTCGGGTTTTGGCCCGAAAGATGGCCTCTTCATCGTCCCCTTGAACGAGCGGTTGGATCACGTCCCAGGCCTGATCGCGTTGACGACGTTGCATTTCAGAAAGAGTATTATCGGGTCGCATACCGATTAGATAAGGATCCACGGATAAGACGCACGCCACTCCTTGACTGACTGCGCTCTCCAAATCCTGTACTCGCCGCCATACCGGCATCGCCTTCGGATCCCGGACGTCACAAAGGTAGGCGTCCGTGTAGGTGGGATCAATCCAGAGTAGGCGTTCCGTCAGCGGGTCCCCGTTCTCATCCAGCCATTCAATGAGTTGATTCACCACCCAATTCATGAGACATCCACCTCCGATGCCGAGACTATAGGTTGTTGCAAGACCAACGGTTCAGCCAAATTAATCGGTTCGGACAAGTCCACGCGCCACGTGCGGGTCGCCAGCAAATGACGTACCACCGACAGACTGGTGCCCGGGTCCAATCCCAACCGATCATCCACGGCATTTGCGGTAAGGGATAGCGGTTCGCTCTTGAGGAGTTCCTGTTCCAACCCCTTCCGCACCCGGTGGATTTCCGAAAAAATCAAAGGGCTGAGCGCATCGGGAAAGCGATACGGGTGAAGCCATTCCAGATTTTTGGTAGGCGCCAGAGGAAGATCGTGTTCGGTCACAATATGCCAGGGCACCTGGCGCTTTGTCCAATATTGGCGCTCCAGTTCAAGCTTTTCCAAAATGCGCGGACGAGCTAGCTGGTCAGAGGGCTTAATACTGAGGGCTTGTTCTCCGGTTCCATCTCCCTGTTTGACCGTAATGAGAAAGTCGGATGTGAGCACCGTAGGATTTTGAGTTTTGGGATCGCGCGGATGTTTGATCCCGAGAGATTCGGCTAAAGCTAGGGTTTCTTCGAGTGGCAAAAGCGGAAACTGTTCGCGAATATCCGTTGCCCGATCCGACCAATCCAAAATCAAAAAACACCGATACTCGAGTTGACTCAACATATGATGGACCCGACCGGTCTTAACGCCCTTGACACGGCTGGCCAACCCTTGGGACGGCACATCTTGCACCAGGACCCACGGTTTATAGTCTACCCCACGTCCGGTACCCCGTCCTTCTTTGATCCGCCTCTCAATGGTGTCGGGAGTATTTTCACGTTTGCGCTTGGCCACGTAGGCCTCCTTTAACTCACATCAAACGTCGCATAACAAAACACAGTTGAAACAAGCGTTTGTACATTATCTCAACTGTGCCATGTTTTCCCATCGGAGTCAAGCTATTTATTGTCCAGTTAAGGTAATTATTGTCCGGTTAACGTAATTTTTGTCACTGGACATTATCTTGCACTTCGGGGGGATCGTAAGGACGCTGGGCTTCGGAAAGAATGTGAGTGTAGCCCGGATGATGAATGGGCCACCGTGGTCATGGATTTTTTAGATGGCTCCGGGTTTTTTGTCTTGGCACTGGCTCCTCTCGGTGTCCTGGTATGGGGCACGGACGGCACACTCGTTGGCGCCACAGCCAGGGACCTTGGGCACCGGGAGCTTTGGAGG
>JAKAAL010000291.1 GCA_021802375.1 Bacillota bacterium
TTATGGCGGGGCCACGATGAGCGGGAGCAAACCTTAAACCAGTTGTTGGTGGAAATGGACGGATTTGGCATTAATGAAGGAATCATTATCATTGCCGCCACCAACCGGCCAGACGTATTAGATCCAGCCTTATTGCGGCCGGGCAGGTTTGATCGGCAAATTATTGTGCATCGACCTGATGTTAAGGGACGCGAGGCCATATTAAAGGTGCATACCCGGGGGAAGCCGTTGGCCGAGGATGTGGACTTGGCCATAGTGGCCAAGAGAACGCCAGGCTATACGGGTGCGGATCTGGCCAACCTCTGTAATGAGGCAGCGTTGCTGGCGGCTAGAAATCGCGAGAGAAAAATTCGTTTTTGGCATTTTGAAGAAGCTGCTGAACGGGTTATGGCGGGGCCCCAGAAGAAAACTCGCGTCATCAGTGAGAAAGAAAAAAAGGCTGTCGCGTTCCATGAGTCCGGGCATACATTGGTCGGCATGCTGGTGCCGCATGGGGACCCAGTTCACAAGGTGACCATTATCCCTCGCGGCATGGCAATGGGGTACACACTGCCGTTGCCTGCTGAAGATCGCTACTTGGTCACTAAATCGCAAATATTGGATCAGGTGGCCATGGCCTTGGGGGGTCGCGCTGCAGAGGATTTGGTCTTTGGCGAAATTTCCACTGGAGCGCAAAACGACTTGGAAAAATCAACGGCTTTGGTGCGGCAGATGATTACAGAGTACGGAATGTCCGATGAACTCGGCCCGATGACCTATGGGCAAAAGCAGGATCAAGTATTTCTTGGCCGAGATATTACTAGAGAGCGAGATTATGGGGAAGAAGTAGCCTCCGCCATCGATCGCGAAGTTCGTCAAATTGTCGCGGAGCAATATCAACGGGCTAAAGAACTATTAATCACTCATCGGGCCACGCTCAACCGATTAGCGGTGACTTTGATGGAAAAAGAAACACTGCTGTCCGAAGAACTGTTGAATATTGTTAAAGGCGAAGCAGCTGCCATTTCCTAAACTAACCCCAAAACGGTCCGGGAGTAGTCCAACCGTTTTGGGGTTATGATCTGATTAATGCATGACTAGTCAAAGGAGTGGATGATGTGCAGCACCCAATCGAAACCGAGGCCGGTTTTGTGGGGCAATTTCATGATGGGTTGGGATGGTATGTATATCCCACCCATCGATTTAAATCCATCACGCTGCAGGCGTTTTGGGTGAATGATATGGACCCGGCGACGGTGTCGTTTGGTGCGTTATTGCCCCATATTTTAAAGCGCGGGACAGTGTCATGGCCCAATTTCACGGCAATTCACCAACAGTTGGAATCGCTCTATGGAGCAACGTTCCGGGCTGACGTGGGAAAAATCGGCGACAAACAGCTTATTTCCGTATCCCTGGAGATTATTCATGGCCAATACCTGCCGGGAAAACCTGACACGCTAAAAGCTGGCCTGGAATTCTTGGACGAAGTGATTAATCGGCCCAGGCTTAACATAGATGGCGTATTCGAAAGGGAATATGTGACCCAGGAGAAAGAGTTATTAACACGGCAAATTCATGCGCTGATCAACGATAAGGGACAATATGCTTTGTATCGCCTAATTGAGACCATGGCCAAGGGGCGTTCCTTTGGCCTAAGGAAACTAGGTCGGGTAGAAGATTTGGCCAAAGTGACCCCCGAAGCACTCTATGGATATTACCAAACCGTGCACCGCAATAGTCCATTTGTGCTGATTGCGGTAGGTGACATGGACCCCGATGTTATTGCCTCCTACGTCACCGGCAACTGGAACGGTTCCCGCAGGGAACTGGTAAAAATTCAGCCTTATACACCACTTAATCGCGACCATGAAGTTATTGAAAAACAGCCGGTGCAACAAGGAAAAGTCAATTTAGGATACTCGACTCGACGTACGTTTGCTAGCGCCGACTATCCAGCATTAATGATGTATGCTGGGGTTTTGGGAGGGTTTGCTCATTCCAAGTTGTTTGTCAACGTGCGGGAGAAAGAGAGTTTGGCGTATTATGCTTATGCTAGGTTGGATGCAGCGCTGGCTCTGATGATTATTGGGGCAGGAATTGAATTTGACGATTATCCAGCGGTGAAACGGATAATAGGGGAACAGTTGGAGGCCATGCGTCAGGGGGATATTGACGATCAGGAGATGCGCTTCACAGAGGAAGCCTTTCGCAATGACATTCTGTCAGAAGAGGACGTCCCTACGCAATTAATTGGGAGACAAATGGAGAAACTGGTTTTGGGTGGGGGGCTATCTGGGGAAGCATTGATTCGAGCACTAGAATCAGTCACCGTGCGGGAAATTCAACGGGTGGCTGAGGACATCACGTTGGACACCATTTACTTTCTGACGACAGACCATTCGGCGACCGGGGGAGGTGAAGCACAGCATGAATGAAATGACCAATGAAGTAATTGAGGAAACCCTATATCTTAATCAATTGTCTTCGGGACTGACGGTTGCGGTGGCGCGGCGGCCTGGTTTTAAGAAAGTATTTGCTACCTTTGCTACCCATTATGGTTCCATTGACAACACATTTGTCATACCCGGCACTGAAGAACCTGTGACGGTACCCGACGGAATTGCCCACTTCTTAGAACATAAAATGTTTGAAAAAGAAGGAGGGGGAGATGTTTTTAACGATTTTGCCGCATTAGGAGCATCGTCTAACGCATATACCGATTACACTTCGACCACGTTCTTGTTTTCTTCTATCGAACGGGCGGCTGAGAGTTTAGAAATTCTGTTGGATTTTGTACAACGCCCATACTTTACTGAGGCTAACGTAGACAAAGAAAAAGGCATTATTGAGCAGGAAATTCGGATGTACCTCGATATGCCTCTAGATCGCTTGCATTCTAATTTAATGGGAGCCTTATACCAAAAGCATCCGGTACGGTTGGACATCGCAGGTTCTGTGGAGTCGATTCGCACCATTACCCCGGAATTGTTGTACCAGTGCTATCAAACTTTTTATCATCCCAGTAATATGGTGGTATTAGTGGTAGGGGACGTCGATCCTGAAAGTATTTGGCGACAGGTGGAACGCAATCAAGATCGCAAGGGATTTGCATTGCAGCCACCTATTTCCCGCGTTTTTCCCTCGGAACCTTCAGCAGTGCGTGTTCCACGCGTAGAGCAAAAGATGCCGGTGTCCGCACCGTTGTTTCTGATGGGATACAAAGACACGCAGATTTCCGGTAGCGGAGAGGAATTGTTGCGGAGAGAAATTGCTATTGGTTTGATGTGGCAAATGCTACTGGGAAGAGGTAGTCCGCTATATGCGGAATTGTACCAATCTGGGCTGATTAATGACCGATTTCATGCACGGTACAGCGGCGGCACAACGTTTGGGGTGAGTACTCTCGGGGGCGAGACTTTGGATCCTTGCCGTTTGGAGTCCTGGTTAGTGGAGCGCCTTCCGGTCCAAGAACTGTCCCGCGAGGACTTAGCTCGTTTGAAGAAAAAGGAAATGGGCGAGATGATTGGGTTGTTCCAATCCCCTGAAGACTTGGCATATGCTTTTAATAATATGTTTTTTAGGGGCATCGACTTGCTAAAGTATATCGATGTATTGAGTTCCATAACCCTCGATGAGATTCAACAGGTGAGGGATACCCAGTTGCAAGAGCAATCACGTGCAGTGTCCTTGATTCTTCCTGTGGTCAGCAACGGGAGTAAGGAGGATTGATATGGCGACCGAAGGGGTGTGGCCGGTTGATGGCCGGACCTTAACACCAAAAACGGTATACCAAGTAGCCGTTGATAATCTACCCGTCATCCTATCCTCGGTGGTCGCCCACAGTATGGCGGCCTCTCGTCGTATGGTAGAGCGTTACCTTGATGAAGAGCGCATTGTGTATGGGATAACCACAGGGTTTGGACGATTTAGCGATGTGGTCATACCTAATACCTTACGACAACAGTTGCAATTGAATTTGTTGCGAAGCCATGCTGCAGGGGTGGGACCACCTTTTGACCTAAGTATATCCCGGGCCATGGTGCTGTTGCGGGCCAATGCGCTAGCCAAGGGGTACTCCGGGATTCGCATTGAAGTGGTGGAACGATTGCTGGCAATGCTAAATCGGGGGGTAACTCCGATTATTCCTTCCCAAGGATCGGTAGGCGCCAGCGGTGATTTAGCCCCATTGGCGCACCTGGCGCTGGTGTTGGTGGGGGAAGGCGAAGCCTGGTTTGATGGTGTCCGGATGATCGGGGCAGAGGCGCTCAGTCGTGCTGGACTTTCGCCCCTGGTTTTAGAAGCCAAAGAAGGGCTGGCATTGATTAATGGTACCCAGGCCATGGGGGCGATGGGGGCCTTGGCGGTACACCAACTCGAACTATTGGCCGATTGGGCGGACATCTTGGGAGCTTTGACCACCGAAGTCCTTCGGGGAATCCCTATGGCATTTAGCGAGGCGGTTGCGAGGGTGCGTCCTCACCCTGGTATTGCGGTATGTGCAGAGAATTTACGTCGCTTGACGGAAGGCAGCCGCTTGACGACGCTACCGGGCGAACTGCGAGTTCAAGATGCCTATTCTATCCGTTGTATGCCTCAGGTTCATGGGGCCAGCCGTGATGGACTAAGACATGTAGCTGAAGTGGTCACCCGCGAGATTAATAGCGCCACCGACAATCCACTCTTGTTCGAGGACTTGGATACGGCGATTTCGGCCGGAAATTTTCATGGCCAACCGATCGCGTTAGTGTTGGATTATTTAGCTATCATCATAGCAGAATGGGCAAGCATCAGTGAGCGTCGCATCGAGCGCATGGTCAATCCTGCATTGTCGGGACTGCCCGCGTTTTTGGTGGCACAGGGAGGGATAAATTCCGGGTTGATGCTAGCCCAATATACAGCGGCAAGCCTGGTCTCGGAAAACAAGGTGTTGGCGCATCCTTCCAGTGTGGATTCTATCCCAACCTCGGCTAATCAGGAAGACCATGTCTCAATGGGAACTATGGCAGGGAGAAAAGCCCTGAAGGTTCTAGAAAACCTTAAAACGGTGTTGGCGATTGAAGCGATCTGCGGTGCTCAGGCAGCAGATTTGTTAGGCCCTCAGCTATTGTCGCCGCGGGGGAAAGCAGTCCATTATTTTGTGCGCCAAAGAGTATTGCCTTGGGAGCATGACCGAGTCCTGGCGCCCGATATTGAAGTGATGAAAGAGAGTTTAGACAGCGCGAGCGCGGCAACCTTGGTTCATTCGCTTCTGCACCGTTAAGCGCGATCGCGGTATGGCACGAGAATTTTTTCTGACATCGCCCATCGTAATCCTTCGACAACAGGGTCGATTGATGTGGGCGACGTCACGTAATTTGCTTTGGCGTGGCTTTCGGGGGTTCCATGACCCATAGCCACACTGGTCCCGGCCCAGGCTAGCATCGCCACATCATTGATGCCATCGCCTATCGCCATCACTTCGGTGCGGTCAAAGCCGAGATGGGAGCAAATAAAGCTCAAGGCCTCCACTTTGTCCACGTGAGGAGCGCAAATATTGATTTCCTGCTGGTCTCCATGATCAAAGACGACCGATTCATAACCTGGTCCCTCGGTGCCAAAGTGGCGCATAAAGGGTACAATTTCAGTGGTACCGAATAGAAAGATTTCCAATGGATCGATATCCAAGTTGGAACCATCCGGTGATAGTAAAGTATCTTCCGGTCGCAAAAACTGAGATAAATGGGACGGAGTAAAGAAGTTAAAGATAACCGGCCGTTCATATCCCAGGTAACATCGAAGCATGGTATCATGTTGCGAGGACCAATCGAGCATGTCTTTGGCCGTTGAGACCGGAACTCCGCGACGGTACCAATCGAGGCCGGTCGCGGGATTAAATGCGTAGCCTCCGTTATGAGCTATGATGGGCCCGGTAATTCCCAGTTGTTTTTGAATCTTTAATGCCGTGCGCCAACTGCGTCCAGTAGCCAAAACTACCATGACACCACTCTTCCATAAGTCGCGCAGCATGACGCGGGATGAGGGCCTAATCTGGGTTCTGGAATCGAGCAGCGTTCCGTCTA
>JAKAAL010000292.1 GCA_021802375.1 Bacillota bacterium
GATCTAGATATTATTGGATGGAATTCCATTGGATCGGGTTTCGGTCTCGATGACGATAAATGCACCTGCCGCTATTTTATTGCTGATGGTGGCGGCGGTGGCAGAAAAACAGCAAGTACCATTGGCCAAACTCTCGGGGACCATTCAAAACGACATTTTAAAGGAATATGCTGCACGGGGCACTTATATTTTCCCACCCAAACCTTCGATGCGACTTATCACAAATACATTTCAGTGGTGTGCTAAAAACCTGCCTAGTTGGAATACGATAAGTATTTCCGGATATCACATTCGTGAGGCAGGATCGACGGCGGCTCAAGAGATAGCGTTTACCTTAGCCAATGGGGTGGCCTACGTAGAAGCAGCCATCGCGGCCGGCCTAGCAGTTGACTCTTTTGCTCCGCGCTTGTCTTTCTTTTTCAACGCACACATGGACTTTTTTGAAGAGGTGGCAAAATTTCGAGCCGCTCGACGATTGTGGGCGGAGATTATGCAGCGTCGGTTTAAGGCGCAAGATCCTCGATCCTGGCAACTGCGATTTCACACTCAAACAGCCGGGTCTACGCTGACAGCGCAACAACCTGACAATAATGTGGTGCGTGTAACGTTGCAGGCATTATCGGCAGTGTTGGGTGGAACGCAGTCGTTGCACACTAATTCTAAGGATGAAGCTTTGGCATTGCCTACCGAAATGTCGGCCCGATTGGCATTAAGAACTCAACAGATCATTGCCCATGAAAGTGGTGTCACCGCGACGGTAGACCCTTTAGGGGGATCATACTATGTAGAGAATCTCACGGACCGTTTAGAAGCTTTAGCTAAAACTTATCTACAGCACATTGACGAGATGGGTGGCGCTGTCGAAGCTATCGAGCAAGGCTATGTGCAACGTGAGATTCAAGATGCAGCCTGGCGATTCCAACAAAAAATTGAGCATAGTCAACGTGTGATTGTAGGAGTCAATCGGTTTGTTACGGACGACGAGGATCATCGCGACTTACTTCGGGTCGATGCCACGCTACAAACCCGGCAAATTGCCAAATTGGCAAAAACTCGGCGCCAAAGGGACGCGGCATCGGTTAATGCTGCCTTAGCCTGGCTAGATCGAGCCGCCGTCAGTGGAGAAAATCTCTTAGACCCGCTTTTGGCAGCAGTCAAGGCTTATGCTACGTTAGGAGAAATGGTTCGGGTATTAAAGAGGCATTTTGGGCAGTATCATCCACCTGCAGTGTTATAGAAAGGCTGTGAGCCATGAAATTGGATCATCTAGGGGTCGCGGTGCGGCATTTGGACGAAGCAATTATCCTCTACGAAGCGATGGGACTTGAGGTCGCGCATCGTGAGCAAGTGACTCAGGACCAGGTGTCGGTAGCCTTCATTCCATTTGGTGGAGGGCGTTTTGAGTTGCTAGAGCCTTTGGCTGACACCTCGCCCATTGCAAAATTTTTGGATCGGCGAGGACCCGGGTTACACCATGTGGCACTTGAGGTGCCAAATATTCGAAAAACTCTCGGTGATTTGAAGAAGCGGGGTTTGCAACTGATTGATTCCGAACCTCGACCTGGTGCGGATCAGTCTTTGGTCGCGTTTGTACACCCATCCGCAACGGGGGGGATTCTTTTGGAATTGGTTCAGCACGGGGAGGATTTGGGTGAATAAGGCGCCGTTGGAAGAGCTTTATCAAAGGCAAGCCGCTGTTGAGGCTATGGGGGGCATCGCACGGGTAGATCGCCAGCACAAGATGGGAAAATGGACTGCCCGAGAACGGATCGATGCGCTGTTGGATCCGGCAACCTTTGAGGAAATTGGTGCCCATGTACAGCACCGGGCCACGCTTTTTGGGCTGGAAAATGTTAACGCCCCGGCCGATGGGGTGGTTACTGGATTTGGTCGCATCCATGGCCGGATAGTTTACGTGTTTGCGCAGGACTTCACGGTACTTGGAGGATCCCTGGGAGAAATGCATGCGGCCAAGATTCAGCGGGTGCAGGACTTGGCACTAAAGGCAGGCGTTCCTATTATCGGCCTCAACGATTCAGGGGGAGCTCGCATTCAGGAGGGCGTCGATGCGCTAAATGGCTATGGAGAAATCTTTAAGCGCAATACCTGGGCATCTGGGGTGATTCCCCAAATTACGGTTATTATGGGGCCCAGTGCCGGAGGCGCCGTGTACTCGCCAGCCCTGACCGACCTCATTATTATGGTGAAGCATACCGGGCAGATGTTTATAACCGGACCGCAGGTCATTAAGACAGTTACCGGGGAGACCGTGAGCGCGGAAGAGCTTGGCGGTGCGGTGGCACAAATTCGCCGTTCCGGAGTCGCGCATTTAGCAGCAGAAACCGATGAACAGGCATTGTCGTGGGTCCGCACGTATCTTACGTATGTGCCCAGCAATAATATGGAAGAACCGCCGCTGTATGACATTCAGGATCCGTTAGATCGCGCTGATGTTTCCTTGCGGAACCTGGTGCCGCAAGATCCCAACAAACCCTATGATGTGATCCTGGCTATTGCGGCGATGCTGGACCGTGACAGTTTTTTTGAGTTGCAAAAAGGATTTGCCGATAACTTGGTAGTCGGTTTGGGGCGTATCGGTGGCCATTCTGTTGGCGTAGTGGCCAACCAACCTCGGGTTTTAGCAGGGACCTTGGATATCAATGCCTCCACGAAACTCGCTAGATTTGTAAGATTTTGTGACGCTTTTAATATCCCGGTGGTGACTTTGGTAGATACCCCGGGATATCTTCCGGGGACAGCCCAAGAATTTGGCGGTATTATCCGTCATGGCGCCAAGGTGCTCTACGCTTATGCTGAAGCAACGGTACCGAAGGTTACGGTAATATTGCGCAAGGCATATGGTGGCGCTTATTTGGCGATGTGCAGCCGATCATTGGGCGCCGATTTAGCGTTCGCTTGGCCGTCGGCGGAGATTGCAGTCATGGGTCCCGATGGTGCAGCGAACATTATCTTTAAAGACGAGATCGCCACGGCTCCGGATCCGGATGCAGTGCGCAAGGCGAAATCCGTCCAATATCAAGAACGTTTTGCCAACCCTTATGTGGCAGCGCAACATGGATATATTGACGCGGTAATAGACCCTGGCGAAACGCGGGCTCACGTGGCACGTGCTTTAATGAGCCTACATAATAAGAAGGAGGACCGGCCACGAAAACGGCATGGGAACATTCCCTTATGAGACCTGAAGACGAAGGTTTGGTGGATGAACAGTGGCCCCCCCAGGTAGTGGCCAGCATTGCAGCAACGTTGGCCTTGATGTGGGGGGATGATGTTGATGTATATCCGGGACGGATACGTGTTAGAGAAGAGTGGCCACGCACGACACTGTGGCGATGGCTTTAGAAATTGAGTAGAAGGGGCGACAACCAATGGCAGTCCGGAAGTTTCGCATAACGGTAAATGGGGTAGTGTATGAGGTGGAGGCGGAAGAGATCCCGTCGGATGGGAAAGTTGAGTTCCCTAAGACATCCCAACCCGCAGTCGTCCAAGAAACGCCAGTGCCGCCTAAAGCCGTGAAAAGAGCCCAAACGGTAGTCAAGGATACCGCGGTTATTGTGGAGGCGCCCCTTCCTGGAGCCGTGTTGGACGTGCGTGCCCAAGTGGGACAAGTGGTTGAGATGGGGCAAATCATCGTGATTTTAGAGGCGATGAAGATGGAAAACGAAATTACCGCACCGGTTGCGGGACGTATTAGCGCAATTCAGGTGCAAAAAGGGGGGGCGGTTAATGCCCAGGATCCCCTTTTCACCATCGAGCCCTAAATCAGAGCATCTCGTGGTAATCGCTCCTCATCCCGACGATGAGGCTTTGGGTGCCGGGGGATTGATAAGCTATTTCGTAGAAAACGGCAATACTGTCGATGTGATCTTACTGACCATGGGTGACGGGTTTGTCCAAGATGCCGAACGGTACTATTTATCGTTCGATGTGACGGCCGCTGAGTACATCAATTTGGGATATCGCCGTATGCGGGAAACAATCGATGCTATGGCTGTCTTAGGTGTGGGCGCTGACCATGTGCATTTTCTCGGGTTCCCCGATGGGGGACTGGATCGACTCCTGTTTGACCACTGGGACCAAGAGCCATTTTGCAGTACTACCACCGGAGTGTCTTACGGACCCTACATTGAGTCTTATGGAGAAAAATCGCCATATTTAGGACGAACGCTGCTTATCTTGTTGCGGCAACTGTTGGTTCAATTGAAGCCCACCTGGATTGTGTCGCCTAGTGCTTACGACGAACATCCTGATCATTGGGCGGCTGGGGCATTTGCCCGTCTGGCGGGGACTGATTTGGCGAATCCAGTGCATCACTTCAGTTATTTGGTACACTGGCCGGGATGGCCCTTACCGCTGGCTTTTCGACCCCGTCTCCATCAAAAGGCCCCGCATATATTGTCCCAATCACATCCTGGACGTTGGCGAGAATTTGTGTATGATGCCGACAACGTAGCTCGGAAACGACGAGCTCTCATGACGTATCAAAGTCAGGTGGAGTTAATCAAGCCCTTTATGCTGGCATTTGCCCGGCGGTCTGAGGTATTGCTGGAAGAGACGGTGGCTAATATGCCCACCGGGCATTGGATCACCGTGCCGACACCATCTAGAAATCACTGGACGCGCTATCTCAAACAGGAGAGCCCCATTAACAACGTGGCTTGGGCCATCTTCGCCAAAGATCAACACGTACGGGTGGAATGGGACAGACCAATGCGGTCCGAAGAAATTTTGCACATTTCACTTCACATGCCACATACCCAAACCCTGAGACACTGGCGTATTGACGCTTCCGGGGCCGTGAGCGGGGATCGAAGCGACACGGTTCAGGTGTCGCTCGACCCCTTGGTATTGGAGGCATCATGGCCTATAAGCGAGTTTGACGGAAATCAAGTAGCGATGGTCGGGGTGCAGATGGCGAACCAGGGGGTTTGGATTGGTCGTACTGCAATGGAGCGCTATCGGGTGTCCCAGATTCTCGATCACAACACGGAAGATTAGGAGGAAGGGCGATGAAAGTTTGGCTTTCAGTGGACATGGAAGGAATTAGCGGTATTGTCGAGCGATCCCAATTGTTGCCCGGGGAACTGCAATACGAGAGGGGCCGGGAACTCCTTATGACCGAATTGCATGTGATTCTGGGCGCCCTAAAATCAGAGCCTGATGTATCCGAAATTATTGTAAATGACTCCCACGACGGTATGGTCAACCTGCTGTGGGATCAAATCCCTGAAGGTGTGCGTCTCATTTCTGGGGGCACTAAGGCATTGTCCATGAACCAAGGAATGGCGGGAGCCGACGTGGGATTTTTCGTGGGATATCACGCGATGGCCGGCACTACCGCGGCGGTAATGGACCATACTTATGCCGGGCAAATTTTTCGGGTACGGTTAAATGGCTGCGAAGTAGGTGAGACAGGCATTAATGCTGCAGTGGCAGGACATTTTGGGGTGCCTATTGCTATGATAAGTGGAGATGACAAATTGTGCCTGGAGGCCGTAAAGTTGTTGCCTGAGGCCGTGACGGTCATGGTAAAAGAGGGCGTTAGTCGCAATTCAGCTAAATTGTATTCATCGTCAGAAACCTCAGCCCGATTGACCAGGGGAGTGAAGGACGCGTTAGCCCGATTTCGTCGTTCAGAGTTGAAACCGTTTAGGGTGTCATCTCCAGCGGAATGGGAAATTACCCTAATGACGGCAGATATGGCGGACCGTGCTATGTATTGTCCAGGAATGGAGCGTGTGGATGGTCGAACAGTGTCTTACCGAGATTCGACAGTGCTGGAAGGATTTCGCGCTTTTTACACCGTCATGGCATTAACCAGCGGACGACCTTTATATGGCTGAGTGCAATCCATGGTTGGAATTTTCTGTTATTCGGTCCGAACCATCCTTTGCAATGATCGGAGACCCATGTTGGAATAGACGGTTGGTGCTCGACGGTTTGCGCCCTCCACAAGTTGGAAAGTCCGTCGAAGGCGAACTAGTCCATAGAGGGTGTAAAAAGCGCGAAATCCTTC
>JAKAAL010000293.1 GCA_021802375.1 Bacillota bacterium
TCAGCGTCATCGGCACGGACGCCTTCATGGACTTTGTGGAGCGGATCAAAGCCGAAGGGGTGGAACTCGATTACCAGCCCATGGGGCGTCAATCACCCCCCAAGGGTCCGTTGACCATTCAGGTCGACCGGGGCAATCCCCAGAAAGATATTGATCGGCTCGATATTACGCTCCCCGAGTTGAGCCCCCGCATCTACCGGGAATTCAAGAATTTTGGGGAGTTGGACCTCGGAGTGGGAGAACATCCGCGCTGGTCCCTCCAGCAGTTTTCCGAATCCGAGCAACGGGAAATTATCTTTCGGGACATCGATACGGAGGGTGTGGATCATACCACCGTGTTGGACGTGGCATTAGACCCTAATCCGAATCATGTGGTGGGCTATTTTGCGCGAACCATCATGCGCGATCTCCGGTTGGTAGGCGTGTTTGACGTGCTGTTTGGGAAGTTGAAGCAATTTTTGCAGGATGATCTCTTTACCGAACCCGTTCGTTTGGACGATCTCAATACGCTGCGCAATCTCTCCAAACCGGAGGTCACGGCATCCATTGTCAATACGACGAAACGGGCCATCAATGCCTTAACGATTCGCGACACGGGCACCACACGGATTCAAAACACCAGTAAACTCAGTCAAAGGAAGACCTTTCTGGTCAAAGACCAGGGGTTCATGATTCCGAAAAAATCGGTCTTTAATAAAGTAGTCGGCGACAGCCAGTTTGAATTGGAATTCGCGGCTTTCTTGGATGGGTGTGAGGACCTGATTTCCTTCGCGAAAAATTACCAGAGCCAAGGGTTTGCGATCGAATACCACAACGCAGATGGTGGGATTGCCCGCTATTTTCCTGACTGGTTTGTGAAAGAAACGGCGGATCAAATCTGGCTTATCGAAACCAAGGGCCGTGAAGATGTCGATGACCCCCGAAAGTGGGACCGATTACAACAATGGTGCCACGATGCGAATCAACAATCGCAGCCTAACAAGTTTCGGGCTTTGTATGTAACCCAAGAACGGTGGGGTCAATATCACCCAAAGGATTTTCGGGAATTGTGCCGGATCAACGCTAACGCACGCCCCTTGGGGACCATTTCATGATACCCGGGTTATTGAGCGATGATCTGGTTAATGCGCTATTTAGAGAACTCACGTGTTATCGGGCGACAATATTGCAACGTCCTATGTCCCAACGCGAGGATTGGTGGGGGGAGCACCTCGCGTTGAGGCGGGTTGTGGGACAAAATACGCCGGCACTTCTGGGCACAGCAGCGCATGGTAGTAAGGTGGTGGTGTGGTTTGAGCTTGAACAGAAGAAGTCGGAGTGGATGATTCAAGAAACCCCCATGCCTGAGTGGATAGCAAGCACTCTTTGCGACGACAATACCGTGGGCGGCAGTGGGCCGAATTTGGCCAATTTAACGTGCACCTATCGCGTGTATGACCGTGTTAAGGAGTCGGACATCCTGCGTGGGTTTTCCCAAGATATTCACGAATTATTGGCGGGCGCCGCGACGTCGTTAGTGCAGCAATGGCGGAGAAAAGAACTGGGGCAATGGGCCAAATTAGGATGGCGGGAGTGGGCAATCCCTTCGTATCCTTCGAAGGCACCTCCTTGTTCAGAGATACGGGGCGCGGGGCGCTGGAGAGATGGCCGAGGTACTCCCGTGACGGTAGAGGATTTATTCAACGACATTCAGCATCTTCGGCTGCTACAGGCTGTCCCGGAGTCTATCTGGGCGATTTTCAACCGGGCGGTCAAACTTTACGTTTATGGATACCTTGATTGGGAATTTTTTACTATGTCCCAACATCAAGCGGTGATGGCCTTGGAGACCAGCCTGAAACGTCTATTTCTTGACCATTTGACGTTACCCGTAACATTGGATCTGGTAACGGGGACGGGCGATATTATCCAATCTCGTGTAATTGAACGAGAACCATTGACGTACCAGATGCTTTGGGATACCGCCCGGGAACTCTTCAAAACACAACAACGATCTCCGGATGGTGAAAAACTTAAGGTCATCGTGGGCGGGGCCCCTTTTCCTTTGTCAAAGGGAACTCTGCGCGATTGGGCACATAGTCGAGGGCTGATATCGGACAGTGAATGTGTGCGCCTCAAGTATTATTTTAGGCTCCGGGATAATTGGAGTCACCCCGAGTTCACTGGGCGCGATTGGATTACTTGGGCTTATGAGCGGCTTAAGGGATGTGCGCTCTTGATTAACCGCATGTGGGCCCGGGAATGCCATCCCAAGAATCTGCTGTGGGAACATGCCTTTCGAAAAAAGCCGCCGTGGGCGACAAGCCAGAATACCGTACAATAGGAGAGGGAGATACCAGAGAGGGGGAGGGGTGTAGGAATGGCACAGCGTAAATCACTAAATGGCAAAGAAGTGCTGGCTTTGTTGCTGTATCTACCGGGCAAAACGGAGAGGCTTTGCGAGCCTATTGTGGGTCGTACGCGACTTGTGAAAACGATGTTTTTGTTTACTAAAGAGATTAAACCTCAGCTAACCAAGAAGGGTTGGGATTTAACCTTGCCGGTATTCACACCCTACGATTATGGTCCTTTTTCGATCGATGTATTGAATGATGTTGAAACCTTGCACGCCTTGGGAATTGTGGACGTCGATGCGATACCAGAATCGGAACCGTTCGACGTACTCGATGATATGAATGCCATGGAGTTGACCTATTATCAAGGCATCGCAGGAACCGTCGAACGACAATTTATGGATCGGTATCAACTCACCACAACTGGTGCGGCATTTTGCCAGAGTGAGTTGAAGCCGCGATTTACGGACGCGCGTCAGTGGTTAGCGCTTTCAGAGTTCAAAAAGCGGTGCAACAGTATTAGTTTGACGGCATTGTTGCGGTATGTCTATACGCGGTATCCCAATTACACGGCAAACTCGAAGATTCGTGATCAGGTATTGAAGTATGAAACGCTGTCATGAGGGAGTAGGATAACGGATGGATCTGTTCGATAGAGAAAGTGATATGGTAAGCGTCATATGTCGTCATTTAGTCGCAACCGGATATCAGGTTTTTCGGGAAGTGGCCTACTATGGGCGGCGGATCGATGTGCTGGCGCTGCGTCATGACCAATTTTGGGCATATGAAGCGAAGCTGACGCAATGGTCGCGGGCCCTGGAACAGGCGCGCTGGCATGTCACCGCTGTTGATTATTCGTCGGTGGTTTTGCCGCTTCTGTTGGCGGAACGCGTGGATTTGCTCCCATTTCGGCGACAAGGGTTGGGATTGATTGGGATAACCGACAGCCAATGGGTGACGCTGGCGCCACCCATGACGAGTGCTTTAATGTGGGGACCGGCCAAGGCGCAGTTGTTTCGTACGGTACAGGCGTTTCGAAACGCGGGGACACCATTATGCATGTGATACGGCTGGGCATGGCGAAAGAGGAACCGCTGATCCGAGACATCATTCCCCGCAGCGATGGCATTGTGGTAAAAGCGAATTTAGTCGCACATATGAAAGACGGGCTATCGGCGTTTCTCTTTAACTGGAATCCACGTGATCCACGCTATGTAATTGACCCATTTTTATATGCGTTTCAACAAGATCCGGAACAATTTTTTAGTGCGGCAGGGGGGACGACCAGCAACCTAAAATTGAAACGTTCTGTGGACAAACTACTCACGGCATATGGTTCACCGGTGACCCAAGCCATTCATGACTTTCGACCAGTATCCCCAGCAGATTTTCAAAGCAACGTGGACGATTTTGTGAAGCGCGTAAGTGACTTTCAACTCAGTTCCCTAGGGGCCAAAGGGACTGGGTTAGAAAGTTTCTTTTCCTTTTTGAAAATGAACCAGAGCGTGCCACCTCAATTCCTGATTTCTCCCTCCTTTTCTCTACACCGTTCATCCACGCAGGATTGGCTTCCTATTAATCATTTCATGGCAGAAAAGACCCGAACATTCTACGGCGCGCATCCCGTGTATGCGCAAATCATTATTGACCAAGAGGTTTTGTGGGACGAAACGTTAAGTAAAAGAATTATCGACAGCTATAATGCACTTTCTATTGCGGGCGTAGTCATCTGGATTAGTGGGATGAGCGAACATGACGCCCCGCGACCCTTGCTCAGCCGCTACCTCACGTTTCTTAAGCAATTGAATCATAACAAAATCATCTGGTTCGGTTCGTATTTTTCGGTCATTTTGTCGCGATACTTCGAAGAATATGGAGTCGTGGGGGTTGTTCATGGCCCGGGCTATGGAGAAAACCGCGAAGTGGATCCCGCAGGCGGGGGCTTTCCGATTGCTAAGTTTTATTTTCCTGCACTTCACCGCCGATTGAATTATGGGTTAGCTTTGATGGCGGTGAGACCGGACTTAAACTCTCGCGCCGATTATTTTTCCCATGTGTGTCATTGTCAGCTTTGTCGGCAGTTGGTAGACAATTACGGGCCCGACGAAGCGTTTGCCCGTTATGGCCAAACGCAAACGGTACTTTATCAACGCCAAGGCGTGGAGGTGTCCGCGGATATTCCGGTTGGTGATACGCAGAACGCCTGCGCCCGGCATTTTCTTTATGTGAAAGAACAGGAATATCATGGTGAGCTCGGATGGCCGGAGGTTCGGGCTAAGATGGACGAGGCAGTGTCTCGGTACGGCACGCGGCTACCGGACCAAGAAGTTCAACATCTTCGAAATTGGTTGGCGGTATTACCGACTTGATGGACACGGTGTACATCTTGGGTGCAGGATTTTCGATGCCGTTTTTGCCGGATCAGAGGCATTTGCTCGAGACGCTCTTTCACTTCACTATGCTGGCGTCGAATATGCCGGATATGGAGTTTTTTGCCTCTCAGGGCACATTGCGAACATGGTTTGAAGAGCAGTTTGGCCATCAGTATTCGGCAGTATGGTTGGAGGACGTGTTTACCTGGTTTGATCATGTAGCCGATACAGTCCCCCCTACGGATGACGTGCGCCGGATCCAATCATTGCGGCGGCAATTAAATTTTGCCCTCGCCTACTATTTCATTCAAGCCCCTCAGCGCGCTTCCGCAATTATGCGTCGACGATTGACGGCCATGCAACAACGATCCTCGCTCAAGGGAGTCATGTCCCTGAACTGGGACGTGCTGTTGGAGCGTACAGGTCGGCGCTTCGATTACGGCCTTGCGGCGTATGACACGATGGGGCGTCAATTGACCGGGCGCAGGATTCCTCTATTGAAGCTCCATGGCTCTGCGCACTGGTGGATCTGTGCAAAATGTCGTAGCGTCCTTTGTGACGAGAGCCTTCAACTGTTTTTCGAGACCCGGTGTCCGGTTTGTAGAAAAGATCACACGCAATTTGATCCGATTCTAATGACGCCCACCCTGATGAAAAATCCGTCTCAGGGGGTTCTGGCAGAAGTTTGGCGTTTAGCTTTCATCACGTTGGCTCAGGCTGAAGAAATCATCTTTCTTGGCTATTCGTTACCTCAAGCCGATCATGCTCTCTTTCACCTTGTCAGTCAAGCCCGGCGTCCTGACGCTATCATTCGAGCGGTTTTGCTGGACCGAGACCGGCAATCACTAACGGAACAACGTTACCAAACGCTGATTCCGGGGATTTCTCTCGATTTTGGCGGGATTGACGCGTTTTTCGGATTGGAGTGACGACATAAAAGTCCGCTTATGTCAATAATACGGCTATCAAAACGGGAGGCGTTTTGATACGGTGGTGGACGGTCCGCCTGTCTAATGTGACCGACCGAAATTCGTCATTCAGCCAGGCCTTAGTATTTGAGATAATCTACGAGTGTATTGACGTTCTCGGCGGCAGACGCTACACCATCGGCATTGGCCCACCCAATATGCGCGCATCCATCGATGACGGGAAACCATGAGCCATGGTCATATTGAGGCGCGCGGAGCTGTATCACGTGGTCAAAGAGGCCGATACGCCGCACCAAGTCGTTTAAAGACTTCCGGTTGTCTTTTTTGTCCACAAGCACCATGCTGGGTTGCCTGCCCGCCACGACCTGTGAGAGAATTGCCTGTTTCAGTACAAGAT
>JAKAAL010000294.1 GCA_021802375.1 Bacillota bacterium
CGGTCATGGTTCGCTACTATCATCGTACAACTCCTCCTCATCGGTCGCCAGACCTTCTGTGATGAGGAGTTCTTCGCCATCGGGTCCGCAAATTCCTTTGCGTACCATTAATTCCCATTTAAGGGATAACCTGCCTCACAAAAGCAAGGTACACCCACAAGTACGCCCTAAACCGACGGTGCTGTCTATAACGTTCCCGCCCCTTTTCTCCGAATCTCACACCCAATTTACCACCCCACCCTACTCCTTGAGCTCACGCCACGCGGGGCGGCGTGAGCCTGCTCTTCACGTATTCGTCGTGCGCACGTAGGAGTGTATCGATCCCGAAATACTCAGCGCTAGTGTCGACATGATCCGGGGACATGATCCGGGAACAATGACCTGACCCCCACCCTAACCACCGGATCGTTCGAGATGGGTCTCATTCTTCTCAGCTTAACCTGACAGCATTGCCCGCTTGGTCCAGCTTCGTTTGCTCTAAACGGTGGATTTATCGGGGTGATGAGTAGTTCCAAAAAATCCCGAGACGAGGTTTTCCGAAAATTCATCTCCAATAAGCATGCCTCTGTCAAGAAATCGGTTGAATTGTTCGCATGCCGTTTCCGGCAGCAGTGCACAATTATGGCACGCTGCTAAATTTGCACCGTCTGGTCCCTGTCCGTCGGCTCCCCCAATCTCCATGCAAACAGGATCGGCTGAACACCAACGGGCCTTCTCAATAGCGCGACGGATTACACGGGAAAGATTTTCTGATCGTCCCATCCGGACCAGCCCTCCCAAAGTCCCCTCGGAATCACCTGCCGCCGTGTAAATAAGCAATCCCGCCATCGAATCTTCTTCGGAAACGTATAGCCGTTCCCGCAGAGACGCAGAGCTGTATCCTGACTCAAAAATAAGTTCGTTCATGAGGATGTGTGCTATCGTGTGAACTAAAATGAGCCTGGGGGTTATGTTGAGCTTTTCTGAAGATCGTCCGCTATGGACCAAAGACTGTGCAACACGCGCCAATTTTTCTGTCCGGGACCGGACAGATGGCTGACTTTCCCATTCGTTCAATCGACTCTCATTTAAGGAGAGAAAAATTCCTTCCCCGTGAACAATATATGCCGGCAGCCAACGTTCGAGTGGATTTGGCATGGATTTCCACATTAGCCCCATTAAATCTTTGGTGGACTGTCCTGAATCCCCTTCAGGATAAATACGTGTAAATCCGGTAAGCACTCGTGTTTCCCGGAGTTTGGGAACCAGCGTAATTTTCTCGAACCACCGGCCAATATCACCATAAGCGCGAATGTCTTGAAGTCGTGTCTGCAGCGCATCTGTAACAACGTTTTTGGACAGCACCTCAAATTCCTTTTGCCGCACTGCCCCTTCCTCGTCGCTGTCTTCGCTGCTAACATCCTGAGACGTCATCTTGGTCTCTATTGCACGTCCAACAGTATCATCATCATATCGTTCAAGCTCCGCCGGAAACTTCTTTCGAAGCGCCGCCGTAACCATAGCGGTGTTGTCCGGCCCCCAAAGGATTTTAAGAATTGACGCTCCATGGGGAGAACTGAATACCTGATCAAGCTCGGAAGGAATTGATTCTGTGGGCAAGAACAAAGCACTCAACACCCTGGAATAATAATTGTTCGAAGCGCTTCGCAGGGAACCTTTCAACGGCGCAGCGCATGGTGACGGCTCCAAGGTTCCGGTCCAAGGCCGGAGTCCACGACAGCTGAAATAGCCGCCCGGTTCGAGCTCCGAACTCAAGTAGGTCCCGTCGCCATTAATACCAGTTATATTAGCCAAATTCCTCCGAGATCCACACTCACAATTTACCCATAACCCTGCAAGGGTGGCGTCACCGCTAGATGAAAAAGTCATTCGCCCGGTACATTGAGGAATGGAGTTCCGATGCACCCATTCCCGCCACGGAAAATCTTGAAGATGCCCATGCTTGCAAATAGCCACGAAAGGCACTTGAACTAAACGATTCTTCTTGTATCCTCGCTCCTGGCATGCAGAGCAATAAACCTTGTCCCTGTTGAACAAGGTTACCTCTTGGAGATGGTGGCACCGGGGACAGTAGTGCCATTGAGGAAATCGCACCATAGGCACTGTAAGCCGTTGATTAGGCTCGGATTGGCCTATCCTTCCACGGCGATAGTCGGGCGGCAGGCGAAAATGATCGACACCCAAAATGCGTTCAAGGCGCCATTCATGTATTTTGAATTGCTCGCAATCCACATCTTTATTGAATTGATTCTCATACCAACTGTCTAACGCCCCCACAACCAGGCCGATCCCCTCCGCACTAATCATCATGGCTCCCACACCAAATGGGGCAATAAGTTGTGATCGACGTATCGGAACGTTGCTCATTAGTCTAGACCTCCGTCGTCTGGTATAAGCGAGCTCGGAACTCTAATGTCCCCAATACACTCGGCATCCACATTTCTCATGGACTGGGGAGTTACCCACGATTTCTCGCCGGGAGGGATGTAGTCTCCAGGCGACCTCATCAAAGGAGCGCTTTCTACGCCGGGCGCTGCCGTCCATACAGGAGGTTGCCATATCCGCCACTGGCTTTTCCTGCGTTCAAGAACCTTCTTTGCAGTTTCCGACTCCGACGGATCGACGGTGTCTATGCGTGCACCCAAGATCTTTTCAAATTCCGCAATTTCGTGGCTGGGAATAGGGTAAGGTTCTGGAAGATTCCTGATTTGCCGGACATAAGCAAGCATCGCGCCGTGGAGGCCACGGTCCAACGTAGGCGGGGCAAACGGTGTCAAGCTCGTCGGCTCGACCTGCGCATATAAGCGTTCGTGGTAACTTCGGAATTGTTCGAAATGCGAACGGTCCCGGGGCTTACTGGGGCTGAGAAGAGTTACAACGATCCCGGGACGTTCCTGCCATCGGCGCCCCACCCGTCCGGTCACTTGAATATACTGAGACGTGGACTTCGGCTGGCCGACAACGACCATCAAGGACAAACGGTCTATGTCAATTCCGACTTCAATGATATTCGAGGCCAGGCAAACATCCACAGCATTTGTCTTTGGCGTGGTCGCCGGCTGTTCAAGCTTGCTTATAAGACTGGGAATCTCGCTATTACCAATACGGCTGGTAAGTTCTAAAATGCGATTGGGATCACGCAAGCGTTCCCACGGAATATTCAAGCGCCTTCTCATTATCTTCAGGCGATCGGGTATGTCCGATTGAAACAGTGACAGGGTCGTTCCCAATTCGCGCAGACTATTGAAAAACACTAACTGAGTCCACCAAGGGTCGCGCGCGTCTACCTCCAGATCCATCGGCGCCTGAAGTAATGCCGAAAATGTGCGGACTTGTGTCGTTTGCATGGAAGAAAGGCCTGGAGCAAACACGCCGACGTAGACCTTCTGCGGCATAAGAGTGCCATCAAGATCGACCGCCTCATGCGAAAAGAATGAATCGCCAATATCGGTTCCCGGAGGCGGGAACAACCCCACGGACTTTCGGCCGTACAAACTTTCAGTTTGCTGCCGGTAGCGCCGGATCGTTGCGGTGGAGGTTATAATTTTAGGCGCGACAGCCCTTCCGTCTATCGTCTCGGTGCACAGTGCCTCCAACACCGGCTCGTATAGTCCAACCATGGAACCCAGGGGACCAGCAATAAGATGCAATTCATCTTGAATGATAAGACCCGGCGGCTTCCTGAGCCGTTCCCCCGCGTCACCAAGTCCAAAGAGTGATTTGGCCTCCGGCCGCCAAGCAAGCATGGCAAACTTGTCAACCGTCCCTATTAACAGCGACGGCGGTGTCTCATACAGTTGTTCGTCTATTACCATTATTGGAAGGCCTCCGGCAAAGAAGCAGGAAGAATCCGGGCATTCCATGATGACTCCAGGTCCTTCAACCCGATAACCGAGCACTGACGGCAACCCCCTGGGAAGCCGAGTGACGTGCGACGGGCCCATTTTTGCTCCACACCAAGGGCATTGGTTCACCACAAAAGGATTAGGGGCATCTGGTTCCCTCTGAAGTCTTTTCAGCGCATCCCGGGCGTCAGTATATCTGTTTGGTGTTGTGGCTCCGCCTAACCACAGCCCCACCGTAAACGCGGACGGGCCGAGCTCGGGAAATTTGCTCCGAAGGTATTCTAACGCACACATAAGACCCGAGGCCCGTTGAAACTGTTGGGTGGTTAGCAGCCTTAATGTATAGCGCATTATGATATTTACACCATCCGAATTCGTCGAGACCATGTGCTGGTATGCCATGAAAAACGCTGCCAGGCCCAAATAGGCTTCGGTCTTGCCGCCTCCCGTGGGAAACCACAAGAGATCTACAGTATTTCGATCCGGGTGTTCCGGTAAAACGGTTGACTCAATCGTCGACAGAAGAAAGGCAATTTGAAACCCCCGCCAGTATCCGCGGCCGACGGGCAGCTGGTTAAGATCGACCTCTTCGTAGGATGGTTCAAACACCCAACGCATTGACGGCCGGTCAAAGGCGGCCGACCTCTGCCGTCGCTGAGCACGAATTTGCTGCAATAAGATGGCGTAGTTGGCCAGTTGAAAGGCGCGCAACGCCTCGGGGTTTGATTTCAAAAAATGCAAACCTGACCTCATTTTCCTCAAAACCCCGTGGCATTGTGTCAAATTGCTTTCGGCGGCTGGTCGATAAGAATTAGGCAATTGCTGTGCGTTTTTCTGGGTATCGTTTATCCACCCCTCATAAAGATTGCAAAGATTCTCAAGCGATTCCAAGCCGTCCCGGCCCGGGACAAGGCCGGCAAGCTCCTTCATACTGAAGTCCATCGGTGAACCGTTCTTGTCACGAATGTCCGATGTCATGCTAGGAACGGTGACAATCGGAAACGGCTCGGCAGAAATGTGAAATATCCGTCCCGAATCATCACCAGCCCAGTTTGCGGCGCATCCGTGACCGACGGCGTAGGTTCGGTAGCGTCGGTACAGGAGATTCATGGGTTGGTCTTCAGGATCGACATCTTCTATGCTGCTTGAGGGATAAGGCAATATCGCGCTTTCAGAATCAATGTCGCAACTCAAAGAGGCCTGAAACAATGCAGCGGATCCAACGCTCCTAGGAATTGGTTCAGAACGATTCACAAGGGTAACGGTTACTAATACCGACCCACCCCTATATGGTCGGACGACGGTAATAACTTCGAGTGTCAAGGCCTCGTCACGCTCACGGCTGAGCTGGAGTTTCTTCACGATGCGATCTGACGGGTCACCGGGAAAGTCTATTGTTTCTGCCATTTTAAACGGAGTCCGGTACCACCATGTTTCCGTCTTTTTTTCGGCTCTCGCGGTACGGGGAAAGTACTGCCCACCGCTTACCGCAACATGAAGCGTGAATTCTTTGGCGCCAGGCCGCAAAAGAAAACTGAAACCCATGCTGCTTATCTTCGCAGGCGGTCCAGCAGAAACCTCGAAGTCGTCCGATTCGGGTTCCTGAGTATCCGTTTGGCCAGCTCCTTCCGCTTCCACCGTCTCGGCGCGAGATTCCTCGTCGTCGTCCTCGGCGAGAGCCAGGCCGGGAATGGTTTCATCGTCGGACGTATCTTTCCTTTGGGAAACTGCAGGATACAGTACGCCGACACCGTAGCGCAACTCGGGGTGTTCCCGTTGAAGAATTTCTTCTCCCGTTTCTTGGCAGTAACAATTCCGCAATTCATCAAGCGTTTCAAAGATTAAGGAGTGACCAGAAGCAAGGGGGACGGCGCCAGCTGGACACACTCCGCCGAACAACTCCTGTTTGAGGTAATCAATAATGATTTCCCTATTGTTGACATGTTTGTTTTCCATAAAAAGCTACTCCTCCTCGAACTGTTTCAAAATAAGCTGTTGAAATGTCGGACGATCTGAGTGAGACAACATCACAAAGGTTTGATCTGTGCTGCGCGTAAGACCGGTGTATAGCTGTTGGAACGCCCCACGGGAACCCAACCGCAAGTCCGTAATTATTACCACAGGCGATTCGAGCCCCTTAAATGATTTGATAGAACTGTATCCTATTTTCTTTTG
>JAKAAL010000295.1 GCA_021802375.1 Bacillota bacterium
TTGAGATGTACCCCGACTTTTATCCTGACACGGCGGACAAGATCAATTTGGATTTATTCTGGGAACATGCGCGACGGGACGTGCCCCAGCTCTCCTCAGGGCGAATCTGTCACTTCAGAGATTTTTCTGTGAAAGACCCCAAATGACCGGCTTGTGGCACAATGGGTATGGAGGAGGGGAGATGCGAATTGCCTGAGATACCGTCTGAAGGGCCAACGATTGATCAGGTGTTGGAAGAGTTTCTTGCGGAACAAGAGGTGAGATTAGCAGCCCGCACCTTTCTTCAATATCAGGCTGTGGTCGACCTCCTGCGCACCTACATTGAGGCTTATGACGGGCCAGATGATCCGGCACTCGTCAAGGTAGTCGACGAGGCGCACCAAAGAGGTACTGAGTACGCATGGTGCGGGCTAGGATGACCGAAGGAAATTGCTTATACTATCGGTCATTTTCTCGGGTGGTTCATGGTGCGTAAGGTCGTTGCCGGTCAGGATTTGATGCGGGCTGCCGGGTCCGTCACCCGACGACTGGGTAGGTGGCTATACGAACACCACTATATGGATGAAACCAATGCCGAGATATTCCAATCTCAAGCGAAGAGTCTGGGACGAGCTCTACCTAAGGCGACAGATTTGCGGAACAAGTTGTCTCGGTGGGTGGACGGTCTAGGGGGGATACGTTCGGACGCATCCTATGAGGGCGATTTTGAGATTGTGGCGATCACCGACCGGGGCTGGAAGCTCGAGGGGGTGGACAGTGCGCTTTCGGGAGAAATCTCCGTGCCTTCGGAACTCCGACACGGTCCGGAAGTCGGCTGGAGGATCAGCGGAGTAGTGGCCCGAATGTCCCAAAGTTTTCGCTGGGTCGAGATTTGGAATGTGTACCCACGGTGACGATGCCGGGGGCCCGATTTCACTCTGTGGTTGAGAATTTCGCCTGGAGGGCGAGGTCGTTAGGTGCACTTAATTTTCTTATAGATCCCGAGCCGCATCGGTCCCCCGGCCAAGCACGAAGTCTCCCTACGCATGCGTGATTTAATTGGCAGATCCGGAGAAAGTAGAGGTCGTGGCGGCCGCGAGCATGCCTTACCTCGACCACGACGCTCTTTTACCTTGGAATTAGGATTTTTGGATGCCGTCTAGCACCCGCCCATCGCGAAGGCGGATGCCTTCGTGGTAGCCTCCGGGCGCGGCGTAGGGTAAGAATCCAAACTGCCGCGCCAAGTCTTGAAACTCCTTGACCAGAACGTCGCTTTGGACGGTGACCGGAATCTGGGTAAGCATCAAATTAACCCAGTGCAGTCGTTGGGTCATTTGGCCAAGAAAATCTAGCATCGCCTGACACCAGGGTTCTCGCAAAACCGCGCGGCTAAATGTTCCTTCCCAACAAACGCCATCGAGGTGATCCGTGGCCAAGGGGGCCAGGCGCCACAGGCCGTTATTCATCATCACGAGCCGGTCAGAGAAGTAAGAGCGGGCCAAACGCACCAGATCCACAGCCTCCGGGGCCAGCCAGTCGGCCTCCTCTGCCACCGCGCTATCTTCGATGTCGCCCAAGGTGTCGAGAAAGACGCCGTCCCATCCCTGTCGATATAAAGAGGGGAAATGTTGGTCTAAGTAGTTGCGCCAAGCTCGCGATCCCGGACGGACCACGCGATTATTCTCAGGAGCTCGCACCCAGGGTTTGCCATCGACCAAGATGAAGTCCTTATCGGATAGGGGGACTGCTCGAAACCACGGTGGTACTTCTAAGGCGCTGACATAGGCCAAGACCTTCACCCCTTGGCTCTGCAATCGACGGATATCGGCAAGGGCCCATCCTTGAGGCTCCAATACCACCAAGTCAAACTGATCTAAACCAGGAAGGGGACCGAACCCATAATAAATGGCGTAGGAACGCGCGCGAAGCTTGGCAACAGGGGCCATGGCCGGGAATCCTCACTTCTCTCAACGAATTTTGAATGCAATGTCGGGCAAGGCGGCATGGTGTCATTTTGGCCCATCGCCCCGGCTAAAACTGGGCCGCCGCCGGACGGATTCCTGCTTCTTGGTACAGCTCCAGCAAATGTGTGACGACCGCCGGATCTAGTTGCCGACCGGAAAGCTGCTTGATCTCGTAAAGAGCTCGGTCGACGGGAAGACCCTCGCGATAGCTGCGATTGGAAATCCGCGCGACAAACTGTTCCGCCGCGGCCAAAATCTTCCCCTCGATCGTGAGGTCGGCTCCGGGGGCTCCCCGAGGATACCCTTGACCGTCGAAGCGTTCATGGTGTTCGTAAATGGCCTGGGCCACCCCCGAGGCCAAGATTTCGTTAGGCAGACCCTTTAATAAATCAAAGCCCAGCTTGGGATGACGCTGAATGAGTTCGCGCGACTGCTCGGCGAGGGTTCCTCGCTGCGTGGTAAGTTCCAAGGCGACGGCCACCATACCCACGTCGTGCAAGCGGCCGGCCACCTCCACGGCTTGAACGCGATCCGCGGACAGGCCTGACTTGATGGCTAAGCGGGCGGCTAAGCGCGCTACCTGGTGGTGATGGTCCTGGTTATAGGGGTCAGCCTGATCCAGCAGATTAGCGGTAAGCAAGAGCGCGTTCAGATAGACGCGGGACATGGTTAACGCGGCTCGGCGGCTGTCCATCATTGTTCTGAGGCTGGTGCCAAGAGAGCTTAAGGTGTTCCGCACCTTGGCATCCGGGCTCATCGTCTCGCTGGAGAAATATGTTAAGATCCCCGTCGATTGATCCGTGCCAGGTAGGGGGATGGCAATGAGCAAGTTGAGGCCGCGCTGGCCAAACGCACGGGGAAGACCAACGGGCCCTCCCCAGGCGATGTATTGGTGGCTGCGCGCCTCGGCGTAGAGGGAGATGGGAGAAAGCAAACCGAAAAGCTCTGCGCCTCGGCCCGACGACCAGACCATTTCAGGATTGGAAGGGTCGTTCCAGACGGCAAGGTATCCGTCGAATAACTTCAGAGCTTGCGCCCCCAAATTGGCTAAGAGTTCCATGACCCGGGGAATTTGAAACCAAAGATCCGTTTGAATACTATCCGGACCAAGGGTTGCTTCCGTGTGGCTATCCGAAGGGGCGTGGCGATCCCGATGTTGAATCACCGTTAATAGGGGCTCAAAGCGTTTCAGCCAGGCCAAGACTTTGGCCAACTCCGGATCCGACACCCGCATCTTGGCATCTAGACTAAGGTTGAGGGCGATGCCAGGGACCAGCGCGCACTCTAGGCTGCCATCAGCAAGACGCCCAATCTTCCAGGGTTCGACCGGGGGAGAAATCTCCAGTCTCACGGGCCGTATCTCCGAACCCAATACCAGCCCGGCGTAATTGGGACCTACGCTGGCGACGCTGCTGGGGGTCCGGGTGACTTTCAAGGTAAGCTGATGATCCTCAAGGTCGGCGGTGTAGCCGTAATATCCCTGTGCCGGGATCCATGCGGCCAATTGCGTAAGGATGGCGAGCAACAAGTCTGACATGGCATAGGGCGGCTTTAAGGCAGCATAAACAGCCGTCTGGGCTTTCTCTTCATCAAACGGCCGTAAACGTCGGTTCAAAAGTCCCAAGCCCCGCCCTCCTTCACGATGGCGTCCTGCCAGCCGTACGCCAGCACCTCTCCCACTTCGCAAACCTGGTCACGTGTTCCCAAGCATTCGCCAACAAGGCACGAAACTCCTGTTCGGGGACCTAGAATTCGACACCGTTCGTGAGATTTCGCCTATTGTCGAATCCACAGCGCTAAGAACTGGGAACCTTTAAAGTAAATCCGGCTGCTATGCGGGTGTGACTTGTGGTAAGCCAAGGCCCAGTAATAGGCGCGTGCTTCGATCTGGCGAAATGAGGGAGTTCGCCCAAGTGGCCGCCTTGCGTCTCTAAGGGTCAGTGCGATACCCACGGGAAAGCCGCGCGGGTCCGCGTAGAGAAACACGTTAGGCGTCAGAATGGGGCTGTGCTGGGCAGACTTCAAAAAGAAGTGCGGATTTTTGGCTTGCGCCAGGGAGTGATGCGCCACAAAGTAGGTAATCTCTTGTTGCCAGCCCCGACCCAGGACTTCGCTATATTCTTCGACGGGAGAGACGATGGTCCATTGAAATGCTGGATACCGGCTTAAGATGCTCTCCGTGGTGCGCCCGCTGCCTCTCGGTTCAAATCGATGGGGGACATAAACCCGGGCGGGAACGAGTAGGGATGCCAATGCGGCTAGGCTTAGCCCGATATTTAAGGGGCGTTTTAAAGAGGCTTGGCGGGCATAGGGGGCGGCGAGGGTCGCCAGCAAGAGGGCCAACACCAAGAAGCCGGGAAGCCCCGATCCGACCATGACATTACCGAGGCCGTCGAACCAGGCGGGATCTATCAAGGGCGCAAGGCAGGCGGCCGTGGCCAGCGCCAGTAGCCGCGTTGCAGGTTCTTTGGCCTGGGTTACACTGCGGGCAACCAGCGCGGATGCGACCCAAAAGAAGAGGTGAGTTGGGGAGAAGGGAAGATGCCAAAGGGGAGGCTCGGCGGCGAAGACCGGATGGATCCAGCTTGAAAGCCCCAGGCCACGGCCTAGCCAACGCCCCGCCCAAAGAGGCAGGCTACCGACCAGAACGGCTACGATCCACCAGCGCACCTCTCTGATTAACGTCGTGGTCGAGCCGGTTTGGATGACGATGAGGAGGGCGGCGATGAGTCCAAGTGCCGCTTCGAAGAGGCCCAAATCGATATTAAACACGGTACTGGTCGCCAGAGTTAAGGCAAACATGCGGGCACGGTCGGTGCGTTCAGGCTGTCGCACATAGGCGATTAAATGGCTAAGTCCAAGCAAGAGGGCAATCACGGCCCAATGGACGGCCAGAGGGGAGGCCAGGTTTACTGGCGCTTGGAAGAAGGCGATGCCACTCGCCGCCATCACCAACATGGAAAATGCGGTCAGGCGATGGGAATGGGTGGCGTGAAAGACGATGATGCCCATAGCTAGGACGCTGACCGTGGCGGTCATGGGATAGAAAAATTGCAGGAGTTCCATGGGTGGGGTTAAAAAGAGCGTCGACATTCCAGCACCAAGGCCGAAAAGCCCCTCGGGGCCGACACCGCCCCGGTACAGCCCTAGGTTGTTGGTCAGCATGGCGATATGCAGAACATTAAAATATCCAAGCGGCGTGCCCGGGGCAGCCTGAAGCCAAACGGGAATGGAATAGCGAATGAGCGTGATCCCGATGGCGGCGACGGCCATTGCCGTGCCCGTCCGCCCATAGTCCTTCATCAGCCCTTGCCAGGCCTCCCTGGTACGCTCTTTCAGAAACTGCATCAGGTCGGCAAAGGCTTTCGAGGGCTGATCGAGGATATTCAAGATGTGTATCGTCGAGGCCCGCTTTGCGTCTTTAGCGGTGGAGCTCGGTCCCAAAAGGCCGCCGAGAAATATCGCGAAGACGATGAGCGCGATGAACACGGAAAACCGCACTGCCCCTAATGCGGCCAGGCCAACCACCGTGAGCGACGAGAAGCTGAGGCCAAGGGACATCCACATAGTCAGCTTCCACCGCGCGTCGAGGGGATGAACACGGCGCAGGATCCACGCCGGTATGACCACCAGGGTGGCGACAAAGGCCAGCAGCACATGGATTTCTTCCGAGGCGATCATCCACCAGTTTTCCATGTAGGGGCTGCCTCCTCAGAGTGATTTCGGACTTCACGCACGTCCGGCTGACTTAGGAAACGACCTCGTCCTGGGGGAACCCCGGAGGGCGTCACGCGACGGCGACGGCTTGAGGAAGATGGCCATGGCATCGGGCGGTGCGTAGAGCGTGCGATCGACCGCGTCAGGCTCATGACAAGCCTGCGATCACGGCAATGAGAGCGGTCCCGGATGGGCTTTAACCATCCAAACGGCAGGGACACGTGGCGAAAGAGCAGTTGGAGCACGAGCGGACAGTCGTCAAGGTCAATAGGAGAGGCCACTCCGTAGCCTCGGAGGGATGGCTCCTGGCGTTTTCTGTCAG
>JAKAAL010000296.1 GCA_021802375.1 Bacillota bacterium
AGCCATGGAGGGCTCAGCGTTTCCCCGTTCGCTGGCCTCGGGAGCGTATAACTTTCTCCGGTGGGCGGGAGCGGCTATTGCCCCGGCACTATCCGGCTGGATTGGCCAAACGGTCGGGTTGACCGTGCCCTTTTTCATTGCCGGAGGGGTGGTCGTTTTAGGTGTCGTCGCCCTCGGGATTCAAGGAGACCTCTTACGGGCGGCCTTACGCCAAAAGCGGGACACGCCAACCGTAGAGGTCTAATCAATTCAGCACGAATGGAGAGAGGGAATTTGCCATGCCTACGAAAATTTTACTGGCCTCCGACGGTTCGCCTGGAGCCTTGCAAGCGGCCCAATGGTTAGATCGCTTCGCCGATTTAACCCCGATGTACGTGACCATTGTAACGGTTGTCCCGGCGTCTCTCGGACTAGGCCAAATCGCCTATGTGGTCGATCCGAATATTCACACCCAACTGATGGATGCCGTCATAGCGGAAGCGGAGAAGGCTGCACGCCAGACTGTCGACGTCATGCCGCGCCTTCATCCCCCGTGGTTTACGCAGATTGCGCCCAATATTGTGCAAGCTATCCTCGACGCGGCTGCCGAACAGGCGGTAGACATTATTGTGGTCGGACGCCGGGGTCATGGCACCTGGAGCAGCACGTTATTGGGAAGCGTCTCCCTGCGGCTGATCACGCATTCTCCTCGACCCGTCTGGGTGATTCCCCCCATGACGTCGTCATGAGAGTTCCCCGCTCTTGGCTTGTCATGCCCCTACGCATGGGCGCTACGCGCCCCGTTTCTCCTGATTGCCACGGCCCTCCTTTCGCTGAGGTGGATGGGGGTCCCGCCTCTCACGCGTTTCCTACGCCGATTGCCCCGTGATCCGGGGTTTGGGTCGGTGCCGGCGTTAACAGGGAACCGCGTATGAGGAATGCCCTCATCGTAAACGGCATCGGCATATCCGCAGGATCATCGGCAGGGTCGAGGCAGGGTTCTACAGTAGTCGGGCTCTAGCTAGTGGCACCCTCATCACAGCAACCGCACCCAACGGAATCGTTCGCCGATCCCAGTGCCTTCTTTGAGAAGGAGGGTACATCTTGAGCACAAAAAGCGCCCCGCGAGCCGCCGAAAATTTCGGGTTTCTTGTGGCCGTATTGATTGCGGTCGTCCTGAACCCATTAAATTCGTCCACGATTGCCGTGGCATTGCGGGTGCTCTTGCACCGCTTCGGAAATCATGCCAACAGCTTAACCTGGATTATTTCCGGTTATTATTTAGGGAGTGCCATCGCTCAGCCGGTTCTGGGAAGACTTGGCGATTTATGGGGACATCGGCGCCTGATATTTTTGGGTCTCGCTCTGATTATGGTGACCGCAGTGGGTGCGCCTTTGTCGCCGAATTTAGAGATTTTTGTGGGGTGGCGTGTGGGGCAGGCCGCAGCCACCTCCATGATTTATCCCAATGCCGTGGCCTTGGTCCGTGCGGAACTGCCGGACCAAGTGGGAAGAGTCTTGGGGTGGATCGGCATGGCGGCAGGCGGCGCGGTGGCCGTGGGACCGCCCATCGGCGGTCTCTTGATGTCGGTGGCGAGTTGGCAGGCGATTTTTTGGTTAAACATTCCGTTAGCCGCCGTAGCCGGTTGGTTATTCTATCGGCATGCTCCGCATAATCCTCCCGATGCGCGAAAAAACGTCGGACCTCGTGCGGTGTTGACCCGTCAGCTTGATCTGCCGGGGCTCATGCTGTTCGCGGGTACCGTGGTGGCCTTCTTGCTCTGGTCGACGCACTTTGACAAGAGCCAGGGTTCTCTAATGTTGGTTGTAGGCCTGGCAGGGACGGGCGTTCTGATCTTCGTAGAATCAAGAATGCCCGCACCTCTGATTCCTCTGACCTGGTTTAAGGATCGGACCTTTGCTCTCAGCAGTCTCCTGACGATCTTATCCAATGTGGTCATGTATTCCATTCTTTATGGTCTCCCCGTGTATGTGCAAAGCGTGCGACACCTGAGTCCCAGCGATTCGGGCCTGTTATTGCTGGCATTTGCGGGAGTGACGGCCGTAGCATCGCCGTGGGGTGGCCGGTTGGCACAGCGGCGCGTGGGGCCCCAGCCATTGATCACGGCTGGAATCTTTTTGGTGGCCGGAACCGGGATTTTGATCGGGATAAAAACCTTGGCGTGGCCTTGGATCGTCCTGGGGCTGATTTGTTTGGGTTTCAGCTTTGCCTTAAGCAATGTCTTATTGCAAAAGGTGTTGCTAGAATCTGTTCCGCCCCAAGAAACCGGCCGAGTATCGGGACTCTTCATGCTCTTGCGATATCTAGGGACCATGATCTCCTCGGCTTTAGTGGCGGCAGGCATTGAAAATCCAACCCGAACCGCATTATTTGAGATCCTCTTAGGCATGGCCTGCATCACGGCCGTCCTTCCGCTGGGCCTGATTGGCACGGATTCTTTTCAGGGCTGATGTTGCCGGACTCAATCACTCCGCAACGCATTCTCCACTTCCGTGAGATAGCCTGTACTGGGCACGTCAATTTGAATGACGCCCCGGTATTGGCGCTAATGCAATTTATCATCACACCGGCTAACACCGCTGTCATAAGGTCCTGAGTCTTCGGCATATTCAGGGGTTCCTGAGTGATACAGGGCACAGTGCTATGGGCTGGGACTCCGCTTTGGCGAACGGCCTAAAAGACAAGGCCCACGCCAAACCTGGAGTGACAGGTTTCCTACCGGGTTCTTCCTCACATCTTCTCCGTACTTCCGATTGGCCAAACCCTAGACGGCAAAAATATTGACACCGATGATGAGCCAATCCTATGACAAAAAGGATTAGCCAAAACACCGGGTCTTTGGTTTTGCAACTTTTTTTCGCACCTAAAAACTTCCAATTTTATTAATTATGGCAGAATAGTCCGCGAATAGGTTTGGCCGCCGCTTGCCGAAGTTTTCCTTATGAACATCCTCACACCCACTAGCCGTGTGGTGGGCGCTGCCCGCCGGTATCGTTTCACCGAGCGATGGGCCACGACGGACGTGGCGATCCGCATTGGCGCTGGCCGGGAGGCCACCGATTTTACCGAAGAGAGCTTGGGACGGGCGTTGGATAAACTCGCCCGGGCCCATCCGGCCCGGGTATTGAGTGCCATTGCGGCCCAGGCGTATCTTGTTACTGATAAGGTAAAATGTCCATGAGTTGACTAGGTGAATTGACCGGATTCTGCTCGAGTACGCGTCCTAATAGGTTGGCGCTCATGCGATGTGTCATCGCTTCGACTAACACGACTGTCATGAGAGTCCCGGTAGCCTTGGGTATTGAGGGACTCCGTCGTAATACGGGGAACAGCCCTACGGGCCGGGACTCCCGTTTTGCGAACGGCCTCAGACTTCCCCATTTAATGTTTGTGTAAGGATTCCAACTTTTGGGGAGCTTTGCAATGCGTAGCGAGAATACGCAGGATGTCGCGGATCTTGTGCATTGATGAGAGCCAACAAGTCAGAGACAGCCTGAGCCCATCGCGGACGTGCAGGGCGTTCCAGGGTAATGGTCAAGACCGTGCCCTCTTGGTGGACGGTGCCCCCCCGCTTGTAGCAACCATCGTGCCAGACGCCGCTCATGGCGAGGGTCGGGATACACCATAGCGAGTCGTTGCCGCGGCCAGTTGGTTCGGATATTCCGCTTGGACGCCCCTGCACTGGTAACCCTCACCGGGAAAGGGCCCAAGAGAAGCTCCGTACCACTAATGACCCCCACGGCCACTCTTGTAGCCGAATATTTGAACGAACAGCATCTCCAGCGCCCCGAATTCGGCGATTTTCCCGTCTTTTGTAATCGCCAGCGGCATAAGCTGATCCGGGCGGGTGTTACATAGATCCTGAAGAAATATGTGACGCTGGCGCGAGCCCAATCTGCCGTGGGATTTCCCGATGCCGTCACACCGCATGTGCTTCGGCACACCAAGGCAATGGATTTCTTGCAAGCAGGCGTTAATCTCATCTTGAGTTTCGCACCCCGAAATCACAACAAATTTAACGGGATAAAAAGCCGCGAAACCCGCATGAATACTGGGTTTTTGGTATAATTAAGGTGCTATCCAAATCAACCAAAAACGGAGTGACATCATGCGGGACAATGCGACCGAGATCAAAAAGGTGCTCGATGAACACCAGTATTCGATCAACGCTATTATATTCGATGTGATGGGCACCTTCAAATTGAATTCCATCATTCGGAAGACGCATTTCACGAAACACGAAGGATACGGGGTGACCGAAATTTTGGCGCTCATGATTATGTTGCCGCTTTTGCTGCTGAACAGCGTCAATAGTTTGTACCGGAGTGAATTCCAGAAGATTACGCAGATGAAAAAAGATGCCATTTATCGCCTCAAGAACCATCCGATGATGCCGTGGAGAGCGATTTTGTATGGGGTTGCCAAGCGATTCCAAACCCTCACCCACCCCCCCGCCACGGACGTGGCGGACACGACAGCGTTCATCATTGATGATACGACCGACGCCCGCGTCGGTCGGCGCATTGAGAACGTGTCGTACATCTTCGACCATGTGGTCGGGAAAACGATGTTAGGGTTCAAAGACCTGGTACTGGGCTATTTTGATGGTACCAGCTTCATCCCGCTGGATTTCAGCATTCATTCCGAAAAGCGGCTACGCGGTAAGCCACGCAAAGAGCAGTACAAGAAAACTCCCGTGCCGGGGTCGCCCGGAAATACCCGGCGACAAGAGTCCACCGTGGATAAAATCACGCAATCAATTACGATGATCAAGCGCGCCGTCAAACACGGATTTCGGGCGAAATACGTGCTAACCGATAGTTGGTTTAGTAGTAAAGGCTTTATCCAGGCGATACGGCAGATCAAAGACCACACGTTACACGTCGTGTGTGGGGTGCGCAAGGACAAGCGTCAATATCTCTACCAGGGGAAAAAGCTAGACGTCAAGGCCCTGTACGCGACGGTAAAAAAAGCAGGCCACGCGAAGCGTTGCCGGAAATTGAACACCCGCTATTTTGACGTCGTCGTGCACTATGAAGGGGTCGGCGACGTCAAGCTGTACCTGTGTCGATTCCCGTATCAGAAACAGTGGCGCGCGTTTTTGTCGACGGACACGTCGCTGTCCTTTGTCAGCATGATGGAAATCTACGCCACGCGGTGGACGATTGAAGTGTTTTTTAAAGAGATGAAGCAACACTTGCGGCTGGGCCAGTGCCAATCTCGGGATTTCGATGCGCAAATTGCGCACGTTACGACCTGCTGTATCCTCTACACCTTCCTGGCCTATTTGCGGCGAATCGAGGCGTACCAATCCTTGGGCGCTCTGTTTAAAGGTATTGTCGCCGAGTTGGTCGAGAAAAACTTGGCGCAACGCCTCTGGGCTTTGTTCGAGGAACTCTTGCAGGTCGTCCTGACCTCAATCGCGGAATCGGGCACTGTGGACCTCGCACAATTTCAACGGTCGCCAGAATATGCCACCCTCAAAGCCCTGTTTGCAGAGTCCTTCCTGGGTGATCAATTACAAGCATTCAATCAGTCCGCCTAAATGGCCAAAGTGGAAAGCGGAAAAAGTAGCGGATTCCCAAGGCTCGCGGAATAATGGGCGCCTCAAAATAGCGTATTTTGAGGGTGCGAAACTCAAGTCTCATCTACATCCGCGATTTACTCGGCCATAGTGACGTCGCCACAACAGAAGTCTATGCGCGGGCCGACACAGAGATGAAGCGTCAGGCGTTGGAGGCCGTCCACATTCCGGCATGGTCCCGTCACCGGCTCAATCGGCCGAAGATACGGAGCTTTTGCAATGGATTCAACTTCCTTGCAAGCCGTCAACCTAGAAGACTTATGTAAAGATAAATACCGTAGCGTACTCGGCTTTTCACCTGAGTACGCTCAATTCTTTGCATAACGTGCAGATTTGCATAAAAAATTGAACATCGCCTGTTCTCGGTGATTAGCATGAATTGGCGCGGTCGG
>JAKAAL010000297.1 GCA_021802375.1 Bacillota bacterium
CCGATCTCGCACCAGTTCGTCAACCGATTCGGCCTCTTGCGGCATAAAAGGAGGTGTTTTAGATTGAGATAAAACCTTCACTTGGGTCGGAACAATTTCCACCTCCCCAGAGCCAATTTCATGATTGACCATGCCCTCGGGCCTCTTTTGCACGGTACCGCTAATACTGACGACATATTCGGCGCGCAAACTATCTAGAAAAGAAAATACCGGGCTTTGGGGTTCGACAACCACTTGAACAATTCCGCTGCGATCCCGGATGTCTACGAATATTAAGCCGCCGTGATCGCGACGGCGTTGAACCCACCCAGCAATCGTCACTTCAGAACCCGCCAAAGACAGATCAACTTGGTTAGCCCACACGGTTCGAAAACTCATAAATTTGCTCCTCCATCGCTGTTTTTTACTGGATTTCGCACCTGATTCAACAAATATCCGGCGAGGTCTTGGACTGCTACTAATTCCTGACGCCCGGCGGTAAGATCCTTAATTTGCACCATCGCCCGCTCCCATTCTTGGCCGCCGATGATCACCGTGAAACGGGCCGCCTTACCGGCCTCCCGCAATTGCGCCTTGAGACTGCGATTGAGCAAGTCGCACTCTGTCGCCAACCCGACACTGCGCAACTGTTCCCCCAACACTTGCGCCTGACTCTCGAATCCCGGCAAATGAGCAACATAAACAAGAGATACCGGATTGGGTTCCAATCGGTTGCCGACCGCCGACAACATACGCTCAATGCCCATTCCGAACCCCACTGCTGGAGCACTAGGACCATCGAATTGACCGCTCAGCCCGTCGTAACGACCACCCCCAAAGAGCGCAGTAGTCGGTCCCAGGCTTGGGTGTCCCACTTCAAACACTGTCCTAGTATAGTAATCGAGTCCGCGAACCAAGTATGGATCACGTCGGATAGACCGCCCGGCTCCCCCTACCTGCTCCATTACCGATTCAATATGAACACGGCAATCATCGCACCAGTAATCGGCTAAATCAGGGGCAGTTTGGCGAATTGCCACATCAATTTTACAATCTAACAGCCGCAACGGGTTCTTCTCTATCCGATTTTGACAATCCTGGCACAATTCTCCGCGCCTACCTGCGTAATATTCCACCAAAGCTTGGCGATAGCCGGGCCGGCACACCGAGCAGCCAATAGAGTTAATCCGCACTTCTGGATTTTCCAAACCCACCCGTTCCACTACTCGACTCGCCAGCAAAATAATCTCGGCATCCGCTGTAGGTTGTTCTGACCCATATAATTCAGCACCGAATTGGGTGTGTTGACGATAACGTTCTGCCTGAGGGTGCTCTCGGCGGAACATCGGTCCCCAATACACCAATTTCAAAGGCCGCGGCCAATTATAGAGCCCGTTTTGAATATAGGCGCGAGCCACCGCAGCCGTTCCTTCGGGCCGTAAAGTCAAATCCACTCCCCCCGCATCAATAAATGAATATCGCTCATGTTGAACGATATCGGTAGCCTCACCGACACGAAAGAATACCGAGGTCTGTTCAAAAATCGGGGTTTCTATCAAGTCAAACCCATATTGCTGGGCAATGTCCAATGCTAAACGCCGCATTTTGTCATAACGCCAGGACTCCGGTGGCAATATATCCTGGGTACCCTTAGGTCGTTGTAATTCAGGGTTCATTGCAAAATAACTCCTCTACTCGAAAGTTTTTTCCGCTCATGGCGTTTCCACCCAAAGCGTGACAGGTCCCCAATTCACTAAGCTCACGTCCATGTCGGCCCCAAATGTTCCCGATTCTACGGGTAAAATGCGCCGGCAACCACTGATAAACCGCTGGTACAACGGTTCGGCCATCGCTGCCGGGGCGGCCAAGACAAAGTCCGGCCGGCGTCCCCGCCGCACTTCACCATACAAGGTAAACTGAGACACCACTAAAAGTTGTCCGCCAATATCCCGAACATCATGTTGTAGTCGTCCTAAAGAATCATCAAAAATTCTCAAATGAACTATTTTTTCCACTAGCCAATCGACATCCTTTATGGTGTCGCTTCTGGCAATCCCCAGGAATATCAGGAGTCCTGGTCCGATTTCCCCTACCGTATCCCCATCCACGGTTACCTTGGCCTGTTTCACCCTTTGCACCAAAGATCGCATCACACACGCTCATGGCTGACACGATCGACGCGTTGCACATAAGCCAGGTTTTCAAGACGACCGATAATCCGTGTCAATTGGGTGAGATTCTTAACCTCCAGGCGTACATTGACGACCGCGGTGCGGTCGCGAAAACCCCGGGCCTTCGCTGAAATAATGTTCGAATCGGCAACCACGTTCGCAACATCAGCCAGGAGGCCCGCACGATCCCACGCATAAACGGCAAGTTCTACCGGATGTGGTGCCATTTCGGCCTCACGTTGATCCCAACTCACTTCAATAATGCGTTCTGGATCTCGGCTCAATTCTTTCTCATTAGGACAGCCCAGACGATGAACCGACACGCCTCGACCACGAGTTAAATAGCCAATAATCGGGTCGCCTGGTACCGGTTGGCAGCAACGTGCCAACCGGGTCAACATGCGACGTTGACCCCGGACTAATACTTCCGACCCCGGGTCCGCAACCACCGGTTTGGGTTTTTTCGGCACAGCGGGCGTCAACACCGGCGCCATTTGCCGGGTGACCTCTTCCTTTATTCGAGACACTGCTTGTACCGGATTGATACTGCCGTCGCTAATGCCAATGGCTAATTCATCGGGTGTACCCCAGCCCAATCGACGCACCGTATCCGCCATTCGATCCCCACTCAACTCTATAGACGCCCGCCGCAATTCACGGTCTAATATTTCCTGTCCTCGGGCCAGGTGTTCTTGTCGCCGTTCACGGCGCAACCATTGACGGATGCGTGTCTTCGCCTGGGACGTCCGAACAATATTAAGCCAATCGGTGCTAGGGCCTGGTGACTTTCGGTTAACCAGTACTTCAACAATATCCCCGTTATCGAGTGCAGTTGCCAAAGGGACAATCCGCCCGTTTACCTTAGCTCCCACGCAATGGTTGCCAACATCGGTGTGGATACGGTAAGCAAAATCAATTGGGGTGGAACCGGCTGGCAAATCCAGCACATCCCCCTTGGGAGTAAACACAAAAACTTCGTCACTAAACAAATCCACTCGCAGCGTTTCCATAAATTCCCGAGCATCACGCATGTCCCGCTGCCATTCCAAAAGTTGCCTTAACCAAGAAAGTTTTTGTTCAAACTCACGGTCTTCCTTAGTGCCTTCTTTGTATCTCCAGTGGGCGGCAATTCCATATTCGGCGGTATGATGCATCTCAAACGTTCGAATTTGTACCTCCAGTGGCTCTCCAGTTGGTCCGATGACCGTCGTGTGCAAACTCTGATAAAGATTGGATTTCGGCATGGCAATGTAATCTTTAAACCTTCCCGGCACGGGTTTCCACAAAGAATGCACCAACCCCAATACCGCATAACAATCCTTGACAGATTCCACGGATACGCGGACCGCCACCAAATCGTAAATTTCCCCAAAATCCTTACCTTGCTTAACCATTTTTTGATAGATGCTATATAAATGTTTGGCCCGCCCCGAGACTTCAAAGACCATCCCCATGGATTGAAGCCGCCGACTCAATTCCTGGGTAACCGCATCTACCGCCGCTTCCCGCTCCTGACGCTTCTTGGCCACCCGTTCTTTCATTTCTTGATAGGCGTGGGGTTGCAGATGCTGAAAAGCCAAATCTTCCAGTTCCCACTTAATCCGGAAAATCCCCAAACGATTAGCGAGTGGTGCATAAATGTCCATGGTCTCCCGGGCAATCCGCTGTACCCGGTCCGCCGTCAAATGTTTCAAGGTTCTCATGTTATGAAGCCTGTCCGCCAATTTAATGAGGATGACTCGGATGTCTTTAGCCATGGCAAGCAACATCTTGCGAAGATTTTCCGCCTGTTCCTCTTCGCGGGTACGGACTTCCAATCGGTCTAATTTGGTAACCCCATCCACTAGTTGCGCCACTTCGCTGCCAAAGCGGGCTTCGAGATCTGACAAAGTATAGGAAGTATCCTCGACTACATCATGCAGCAACGCTGCGATGATGGTCGGGGCATCCATTTTTAATTCGGCTAAAATTGAAGCGACGGCCAGGGGATGTGCTACGTAGGGGTCGCCGGAAGCACGGCTTTGACCTTGATGGGCCGAAACCGCGAAGTGAATTGCATCCGCAATCTGTTGGGCTTCCGGGGAGCCGGGTTCAAAACCCAATTGCTCCACCATTTCCAATTCGGTCATGCCCATCCCCCATTTCTGATGACAATACACCACTTACAAAACTAAAAGACTCATAACCTCGGCGGTCCTCAGGTCCAACTTGTCACGCCCACCAAGCGCTTTAAGTTCAATTAAAAAAGCATAGCCCACTACATCGGCCGACAATCGTTGCGCCAGACGCGCACAAGCTGCGACCGTGCCTCCGGTCGCTAACACATCATCCACCACCACGACTCGTTTTTTCGCAAGCGGTACCGTGGCCTCGATCTCAAGTTGGTTGTCCCCATATTCTAGCGAATATGCTTCGCGGAGAATAGGGCGAGGCAGTTTTCCCGGTTTGCGAACCGGCACCAACCCTATATTGAGACGATCTGCCAAAGGAGATGCGATGAGAAAGCCACGAGCTTCGGGAGCCAGTAAGGCATCGGCCCCCGTTTCCTTTAATAGGGCTTCCATGCCGTCCAACACCTCGTGCCAAGCGTCAGGATCGCTCATCACCGGCAACACGTCTCGAAACAGAACTCCCGGTGCCGGAAAATCTGGTACTTCGCGCAATAATTCAGTCCAGGCCATACAGTTCTCCCCACTTTAACGTTTTGTTTAGCGAACTTTGTCTCCTACTGTCGCTTTACTCAAATTTTCCCACTCTGTGACCGGATATGGTCTGCAATTTTGGTAGTCTTGCCATAGAATTTGCGCATTGCAATATTGGACGCTGTCATCCAGAGAGACTTTTGTCGACTCGTCCGATCTTGCGTCCAACCCCAGCTCGCGAAATACGGCACGACCTACCATAAAAGGCGACACACCTTGCTTCCAACGCCGCCAATGACGTGCCAGCCTGTCTCGACTCGGAACCATTTTCACCATATGTCGTTCTACGGTGCGGCGGTCGGCTTTGGGATCCACCCACATCACGCCATTTGGAACCAGCAAGGCTGCCGCCGCGGATAGCCACCCGCGAGATGGAGGATGTACATCCCATACCACATGGTCAGCCCATCCAAAAAGTCTGGGCCAGGGTTGCCATACATCTACGGAAAGACGCATTAATTGACCTCGTTTGGCCCGTTCCCAAGTAAGATGATTATCACCAATCCACTGTGACGGCCAATCGGCACGGGTATCCGACACCATGATAATAATGCGTCCTGTAAGAAAATTGGGTGCCGGTTGCCATTGCACCTTGTCGATGCTGCCCAGCGCCCATGGTGTAACAATATCGTCCACCAGCCATTGGGGCCGGGTTCGGCCACGAAAGCTGTTCCAAGCCAACTTGGCCACGACGCGGGTACCTGTCATCGATGAAAAAATGCCAGCCATATCTCCCCGACCAAAGGCCACCGCCTTTATGTCATGATCCTGAAACGTCAGAGCCAAATGCTGGTTTTCCTTGCCCATCGTCCACACATCGCTAACAACTCCGTTCAGCATCAGCCGGGGCCGTTCAAAGCCATGGCCAAACGGCTCAAGTCGGCTTAACTCTGCCACCACCCGTTTGTTTATCCGGGTTGCTGGACCTTCCCAATCTAGAATCGGCCCCTGGCGCAACTGTTTTAACGCTGAAGTAGGGAAGTCCTCCGACAGCAAGTTGCTAAGCACCACCGGGTCTTGCCGCAGCAGACTAAAGCCAGCCGCCCCCTGGTGGCCCCCCAATTTGGAAAACCGATCCGCATGCCGACGCATATGGTGCAACAGATGAAGTCCGTCGAT
>JAKAAL010000298.1 GCA_021802375.1 Bacillota bacterium
GGCAGCCTAATCGAATAGGGCCTGGTCTCGGTGTCCATCTTTTTCCACGGCCAAAAATTCCACCCGATGTCATGATCCTCATAGAGGCGAAAACAGGCGTAGAGCCAGTCGGGATGATTTTCTCCGCCTTCCCCCATCCATATCGGAGCATCTAGGTCTCTTCGCGCGTCCAGATATTTTTGGATACTGGAGGTGTCTGGCGCACTCCAGTATTTATGAAACGCAAAGACGAGATTCTTGTCATAAGATTGCGTAAAGAGGCTCCAATCGGTGGCCCACACGGCGCCTTCGACGATGATGATATGGTGCGGGTCGACGGCCCGGATGGCTGCGGTCAACTCGCTATACAACGCGGCCAAATCCCAAAAAAAGCGGTCGCGAAAAGGCGGGGCCAAGGGCTCGTTCAATAGGTCATATCCAAGCACCGTGCGCGAGTCGCGATATCGCCTGGCCAACATCTGCCAAAGCTTCAAAGTGGCCTGGCGACTATGCGGATCGGTGAAGAGGTCGGGAAAATCGCTGATGGAGTCATCGATATTGGCGCCAGTCTGTCCGCCTGGCGCTCCGTGCAGATCTAAAATGACATAGAGTGCGTGTCGTTCACACCAGACCATCAATTGATCGATTAGCGCTAGTCCTTCAGGGATATATTCGTCCACCGTGCCCTCATGCCAAATCGTTCTAGCGTTGATGGGCAGGCGCACCGAATTAAATCCTTCCTGTCGAATACGGATGATGTCTTCTTCGGTAATGTAACGTGTCCGATATTGCTGCCAAAAGGCCTGAGCATACCCGTCTCCCGCCAGTTCTCGAACGACGGCTTCGATGCGCCGAGGTCGGTCGCCGGTCGGCGAGTGAAACTTCCACATATATCCTTCAGGTAATAGCCAATTGCCTAACCCCACTCCCCGCAGGCGAAGCACCTGTCCGCTGCCGTCCACGATACGCTGGCCTTTTACTTGAGCAAATCCTGTCGACTTCTCCACGCTTCATCTCCTCCTGCCCGCTCTGCCGACCATCTTGGGCTCGTGGTCCCCCTTTATTTTTTCGCTTTCGAGTTTTAAAATTTGCGGAATCCGATGCGATTGTTTACCAAATCGAAAGTCCGTGTCATGATGGAATCAACTTATGTGAAGCGGGGATCCTATGGAAGGGAGGCCAATGATGGCCTGGGAAACGGTGCCTCGAGGTGCCACAATATCCAACAGCAACCATCCCCTATGGGAAGGCAAGGCCTTTCGGCGTCATCGCCATCAAGAAATGGAAATCGCTGTAATTCTCGAAGGAGACGGATACTTCGAGTGCGGGTATCATCTCCTCCCGGTTTCACCAGGCACGGTCTGTTGGATCGCCCCAGAAACGGAACATAGCTTCCGCCGCACCTCCTCGCTGTTAACCCTGGCGACGATGCATTCGGGGCCCATGCCGTCCTACCTGAGTGCAATGTTCGATCCTGAGCTTTCACGCCAGGGGTTCCAAGTGCACCGACTGTCGCCCAAGGCGCTGAACGACTTCGACGCGCTCTATGGCAACTGCCGGGCGGTTCTGCCCGATCCATGGACGGTAGCGGTGCATGGTCAATTGTGGTTGTCTTGGCTGAACGTGCTACTCGCCTTCTTGCGGATGAACGAAAACTTCTCGGCCGAAACGGTTTCTTCGGTAGCCCAGGTGGCGGAACTCATTCGCAGTCAACCGGGCCGTGATCTCTCCGTGACGGAAATGGCCAATTTAACCGGATTTTCCGAAACCCACTTTCGAACCCTATTCAAGCAACTCTATCACCGGTCGCCCAAGGAATTCCAAACTCAATGCCGTCTCGAACTCGCCTTGCAACAACTCTGCCAAAGCCACAAATCGGTCAGTGACGTGGCCGATTACCTAGGCTTTGAAACCATCTCCTCGTTCAGCACCTGGTTTCGAAAGCTGGTTCACATGTCGCCGTCCGAGTGGCGCGACGGTCAGCGTCGCACCGTCCAAAGCAGGGAATACTAGCGGACATCATTGGACTGACGTCGAGGGCTACGAGGAAAATCTACCCGATCCCTGGACAAGACCGTCGAAATAGTTGCGGCTTAAGGCATTGCCGAGCCTACGGCCTCTTTAAGGTACTAAGTGACGGAATTCCTTAGCGATCGGTTGGAGGCGTCGCCAAGCTTCCGGAAAATCCCCCTTGACGTTCGATCCGCAATTGACCCCCCTGATACTATCATCCCGGGTTGTGGATAATTAAATAAGGTCTTTGAGGCTTTCATGAGTGATGTGTATTCCCGCTCGGACACAGGCGGTTTCGCCAGGAGGCCCCCGCGGTCTAGCCATTTACGAAGTAACCAGAAGGCCATTCCCGCAACCCACCTCCGCTGTCACTAGTGACAGCGAGAACCTGCGAAAGAGGTGAGTGGAATGCCCACCCCGGGGAAGGACCGTCAAGCTGGCTACCGATTTTGGCATCCCCAAATGAATGTGACCTTTCATTGGCGGTCGGAGTACCATCTCGTCCAAGAAGCCTGCCACCGCGCACAGACGACACCGCGGGACGTGTTGTTACGATGGGCCCGCCAAATCGTCGATCCAGCATGGATGAGTCAGAAAGAGGATGTAGACCCCCTTGGCACGAACACAGAAAGAACCCACTTCCACCCGAAATGAAAGGAGGTTCTTTCCTTGTCTCAATATAGCACAATTCATCGCCGCCAATCGGCGGCGTCGAGTCCGATCACGCCGGCCACGGGCATCCTGGCGATTGACATGGCGAAGTATCGCCCGATGGCGCTTCTGTGTGATTACCAGGGCCAGATTGTGGAGCCCCCGTTTGTCTTCGGCCCGCATGCGACGGGCCTGGCGGACATCCGGCAACGAGTGACCGATCATCAGACCCAGCAAGGCTGGGATCACATGATCGTTGGCATCGAACCCACGGGACGATACCATGAACCCATCGTGCGGGAGCTCCGGGTCTGGGGCTGGACGGTTCGGGTGATCTCGCCGAATGCAACCGCCCTCGAGCGTCGGGCCGACCAGCGTCGATCCAAAACGGATCCGATTGATCTCATGGCCATCGCTCGTTGTGTCTTGAATCAACGTGGATCCGAATGGCCGCTAGTGGACGGTATTCCCGCGGCGATTCGGGCGATTAGTCGCTCGCGGCGGACGGTGGTCCGCCAAGCCACCCAGTGCAAGAACATCATCCGGAGTATCCTGGATCAGACGTTGCTGGAATATCAAGGGTTTGCTGCGGACCCGACGCAAAAACCGGTCCCGCTCCTCAATCCGTGGACCCAGGCCGGGCGTGAATGGATTGAGACCTTCCCGCTCCCCGAAGACTTTGCCGACAAGACGCGCACGGACCTCACGGTCTTCAATCAGTGCAGGGAACTGGGCTTCTCCGCGGACACGCTCGATCAGATTTGGATGGCTGCCCAACGGGCCTTCCCCCTCCCAGCCGCTACGGCCGGGGTGTGGCGCGCACAGGTCCTCCGCATGTACACCCTCTTAGGGCAATGCGAGGCCCTCATCGCCCAATATGAAACCGACTTGGAAGCCCTCGTGGTTCAAACCGACGCCTTACTGTGGTTGACCACTCCGCGGATTGCCGTCGTGTGTGCGGCCGACCTTTATGGGGAATTGGGGAGCATCGAGCGATTTCCGAGCGCCAAGACGGCCATCAAACTGGCCGGAACCGACCCGACCGTACACGACAGCGGAGAACATCACGGGCGCTATGGAGCGGCCAGTCGTGAGGGGAATCGCCATTTACGGGCGGCTGTGACCCAAGTCGGCGACAGTCTGATTGCCAATCCGCGCCCAAATCCCTACTTCGTCGCCTTTGCCGAGCGGCTGAAAGGACGGGGACTCACGGCGGCGCAAGTTCGGGTGGCCGTCGGCAACAAATTTCTCCGAGTCGGGATGGCCATGCTGCAACAGCGCCAGGTGTTCGCGCCGCCTACCTGGGACGGCCCGCCCTTAGCACAGGATTGGCGCAAAAAACTCCACTACGTGCGCCATCGCGCACGGGGCGAAGAAACCTGGAGCCGACTTACGCGCGATCGACGCGCCCATTAACACGAATAGGCCGGGGGAGACCGTTCCGCCCCAGGGACACCGAGCCCGAAAAAAAGATGGGTCCAACCCCCGGTTCTTTGCTCGCCATCGGCCTAAGCTCGAATCAGCATCGGGGGACCAAAGCCCGCGTTGTCAGGGAGAGCCTCTAGGATTCCCGATGGTAGCGACCATCAATTGAAGGAAGTGGGCTCAGAAACTGGTAGAAATTACCGCTTTTCTGCCGGTCTAACTCGCCTTGTGCGCCTGATCGATGTTATCCACAAAATGAGGGGTTGACAGACATCTATAGCATCTTTTTTATGCCCACTTTGTCCTGTAGCCATCGCCCTATGGACCATTTGGGCGTGCAGGGCCGATTGCGAACGGAAGCGTTGGCAGATCCGGGGAGACCTAGCCAAAAGGGCTCCGACCTTGGAGTTTGCGTGCATCAGGTCGCTCAGGGGGCCCAAGGCAACGACGGTCTATTGCAACCAACGACATAAAAGAGGGAACCTCTTAGCAGCGAGGTCCCCATCTGTCATCATCAGGGCGGTGATCACTCACCCCAAGCTTAGTCCGCTGCCGTCGATAGGCTCGGTGCCGTGACCGTCACTCCTGCCGGCGAAGCAAGCATCCTGGCTACCTCATTGAGACGCCTTGAGGTCTCTTTCTTGCCCAACACCACCATTAATTCGAAGAGGCCGGGACCCACCGTTTTGCCGGTCAAGGCGAGACGCGTGGGATGAATAACGGCCGCCCGCTTGATGCCCTCGTCCTCGGCTAAGCGCTCAAACAGCGCGGCCAAAGCATCATGATCCCAGGGCTCCAGGGGCTCCAGGGCCTTCGCCAAACGCTCAAGCCGCGAAGCCGCGGCAGGGTCATTGAAGTGCTTTTGGACCCCCTTGGCATCGAAAGCTTGGGGCATTTCATAGAAGAAGCGAACATTTTCGGCCAATTCGACCAAAGTTCGTGCCCGTTCTCGGGTTACTTCCAGGGCCTGATGCCAATCAGGCCCTGCGCTTAGATCTATGTGGGCCGCCTGCATAAAGGGTCCTGTGGCCTCCGCCAACCGATCCAGAGGGATGGTGCGAAGATATTGGCCGTTCATCCATTCAAGTTTCTTTTGGTCATAGATCGCCGCCGTATGCTGCACTCGCTGTAGGTCAAAATGTTCCGCCGCTTCGGCAAGATTCATGAACTCGGCTCCGGTGGGGTTCGACCACCCCAAGAGCATCAGATAGTTGACTAGGGCCTCAGGCAAAATGCCTTGTTGACGATATTCTTCGACCGAAATGGCACCGTGACGCTTCGAGAGTTTGGTGTGATCCGGGGCCAAAATCATGGGCACGTGCGCAAACTGCGGAAGGGGCAGGCCAAGAGCCTTCGCGGCCAGGATTTGCTTCGGGGTATTAGAAAGATGCTCTTCTCCCCGAATGACGTGAGTGATGGCCATGCCTGCATCATCCAAGACCACGGCAAAATTGTACACCGGCGTGCGATCCGGCTTCATAATAACAAAGTCATCCAATTGCGCGTTGTCGAAGCTGACGTCTCCGCGAATAAGGTCATGCACCACGGTCGCACCTTCACTCGGCACTTTCAACCTCAGTACATGGGGCTTAGAGGCCATGGCCGTGGCCGCTTGATCTGGGCTAAGATGGCGGCAGGTGCCGCTATAACGTGGCGGGAGCCCTCGGCTCCTTTGAAGATTCTTCGCCTGTTCAAGTTCCTCGGGAGTGCAAAAACAGGGGTATGCCGATCCCTCCGCAAGCAGGCGCAGGGCGGCTTCACGGTAGAGCCGAGTGCGCTCCGACTGACGGTAGGGTCCATACTCCCCTCCCACCTCCGGCCCCTCGTCCCAGATAATGCCAAGGCTTCTTAACCCGGCCATCATGGCCGCTTCCGAGCCTTCGACCTGGCGGAGAC
>JAKAAL010000299.1 GCA_021802375.1 Bacillota bacterium
CGCTGGGCCTGCCGACACCATCGCTGCGGGCAACATTGCCCGTAGGGCCGCCGTCAACCGGCCAGACGCGGGGTCTGCTTTGGGGCAGGCACCTGCAAGCTCCGCCCTTTAGGGCGGGGTGGTTGACTAACCATGTTTTCGGCGATTTTCAGAGCGGAAAAGGAGTGCTGACCATCAAACCGAGAAAAAATTCGAGAAATACGTCGCCCTCGCCACGAGCTCGGGATCTCCGATTGAAGGCCGTGGATCACCTGAAACCGCCTCCAGGAATAGCGATGCCCGCCTATCCCGCTTGGCGGGACCGAGTCTACCGCGGGGCCCTATGGGTGCTCTCGCTGGCTTTTTTGGGCGTCGCCGTAGCCATAGTCTTTCGTGAAGCCGTGCTTGCCCAAATTTCCGCAGACTCCGCCCTGTTTGCGAATATTGCTGCGAGCTGGACCTTCTTGGTGTGGGTGCCCAAGTGGCGCTGGTTCGTACGAGGATTGGCTCTGTTGGCGCTTTTTGGTTGGGCGGTGGGCTTTCCTCTCTTCTTATGGGGAGGGGTTCTGGCAGCTAGTGCCATTATGGCGGCCAAAGAGTATCATTGCTTTAAGTTTTGGACGGGCCGCTATCTGCCCTGGCTTAGTGTGGCGGCTGGCCTGGCCTGGATGTTGCGGTTGGGTGCGCCCTTGGTGGTGCTCTTCTTAGCGATTTCTGCCGGATGGCTTGGGTTATTGTGGCAAAGGGCCGCGTTGCCCTTGTTTCAGATCGATGCGCAAAATGAATCGACACCCTAAGCCGAGATCGGCAGGGGTTGCATACGGAAAGGATGATCACGGTGGACCGCTTCGAATATGCTGAGACCTTGTTTGTTAAAGAAGATGCCATCTTACAAGAGATCAAAGCAGATATACGTCGCCGAGGCATGCCCGAAATCTTCGTGCCACCCCTAATTGGGGCGCTACTCCATTGGTTGGTGCGTGTCCGTGCTCCTCTGGCGGTACTGGAAATCGGTGCCTTGGGCGGGTATTCAGGAGTGTGGCTGGCCAGAGGCCTGCCTGAGTCAGGGCGATTACTATCGCTCGAGTTAGATCCCGTTTTTGCTCAAGTCGCTCAGGCCAACGTGACCCGCGCCGGTCTTGGCGATCGGGTGCAATATCGCGTCGGACCGGCTTTGGAGAGCCTAAGCCAATTGGAGCAAGAAGGCCGCCGTTTTGACTTTTTCTTTATTGATGCGGACAAAGAGAACTACCCGGGATACTTGGAGTGGGCACTACGCTTGGCCAACCCCGGTGCTTTAATTACGGCAGATAATGCTTTGCAAAATGGGCGTGTATACTCTTCCCAAGCGAATGACGAAAGCACTCAGGCGATCCGCCGATTTAATCAGACGGTTTCTGATCACCCGAGACTTTCCAGTCTGTTGCTGCCTCTGGGCGATGGTTTAGTGGTGGCCCAGGTGATTTAACACGATGGGAGAAGCCGTTTAAGTGGAAATCTTGGCGGGCAGGATCGTCTCTAGAGCACCCACCACGATGCCCGTCAAGAGGGCACCGAAGAGGGTAATGGGCCAGAGCGGGGCGAAGAACTTTGTGAAGTAGATGACCGCAGTGGTGATCAGGGCCCAGTAGAGGAAGCGACGGGATCGCGTAGGCGGGAGCGCAATGTGGGGCTCGAGCGCGGTTCCCGCGATGCCGATGATGAACCCAGCGACCAAAGAAGTGAGGAATACGTGGCCGATACCCCATGCCATGCCTGAGAACAACACATAGACAAACAGAACACCAGGGACGACGAGGGTCGATATCGCGGTCCGTAGCACCATCGCGTATCGCTCCATGACATCACTCCCTCGGCCTAGGATACCCGGTCGGGGATTGGGCCATTCTCTTTGTCTTACTTTAGGGCTAGGGCGCTTACAGATGTTTGGTCCAGGCGGAATACAGGGTGAAGGGCGTTTGATAGCCGTAAACGGCACGTAGAGCCAGCGGGAAAGGTGTGCCGCGGCCCAGAGCTTGCAAAAAGTTTGTCCAGGTTGATGCCCTGCCGTGGTCACGAAGAAATCTTACTAAGCTCAACCCTTCGCGATATGCCAGGGATTGATTAGGAAGCCGGTAGAAGCCGTCTAGCAGTTGATGCATGGAGTAGAGGTGACCGCGAAGCGAGTTCCGGGCGGTTAGCCACTGATATCCGGTCACATGCCAATCTTCCCACTGGGCGACGCCTTCGTTGAACCAGGCAGGGTAATTTCCCTGCGCTTTAAGGTTTAGCAGGGCATGACCAATCTCATGGGGGACGGGTCCGGAACGAGCGTACTCGCGGTTCACCAAAGGCCCTTGGCCTAGCCAAGCTCGAGGGCCTAGCACCCTTACCACGCCTTCCCAATAGAGGCCAAGGTCGTTCTCTAAGGCGGGCAAGCCCACGGAACGGTTCATAGCGCGTTCGGAGGGCTCAATGACGATGGGAATCGGCGTTCGCACGGTGACCTGGAGATCTCGGCTTTCCATAGCGTAAGCGGTCTTGGCTAAATGGGCCACCAAGGGTACGGCCGCTGATTCGCTTTTGGTGTAATAAATTGTGAAGTGCTTCGTAACATCCGTTCGGTAGCCCTGTAAAGCCGCCTCTTGACGAAACGCTTGGACTCCTCGCGCGGCATCGTAAAGGCCTCGCCTAAATGGCATCCACAGGGAAACGACCAAAAGGGAGGTGAGAAGGAGGACGCCGACGTTTCGCGCTTTCCTACTACTTGCGATGCGTTTTTGGGGCGTCATTCGTCTCCCTCCTCGTGCTTTAGATTGTAGCAGGAGAAGGATGGCGGCCGGTAATCAACATGTTGCCTCGATTGGAAGTCGCAGGGCTCTTTGTACATATTAGTGGACAGGTGCTTGGCTAGGAGGATCCTCATTGGCGATAAGTTCTCCCGGGTAAGCATCATGCCAGGATGTCCTCGGGCTTGCGCTTCGGCGTTCCTGATCTTCATGGGTGCCTTGATGAAGCTCGGATAGGTGCACCCAGGCTCCGCGTTTTTCGCTTGGAGGCCTGCAGTTACTACAGAACAAATCATTCCAGCAATTTACAAACCCGTTAGCCCTAGCGGGCTCGGAAAAAGGTTCTTGGTTAGAATGGCTAAACGCGCCATCACGATGCGCTTGGAAGATACGGTGCTTGACGATCTCAATTACCTAAACTACTTGATGCGGGCGAAGTCTACGGCCCACGTGGTGTCCGCAGTGATTACTCTAGTGGCTGCAGCCGTCAAAGCGGCTGTGCCCGATGCCCCGGAGTTATTGCGTAATGTTAGAGTCTAGCTAAAAGTCACCATACTTCGCGGGTGCAACCAAACTCGTTGTATCGACGTTATGTCAAACAGAAGGCTACATTGAGAAACTTTACTGCCTCCACAGGAGTTTAACAGGAATGGGGAACGTATGCTGCATTCGACGCACGCGTTCGGGCAACAGCGTCCGATTCAAAGTTGGCATCGGAATCTTGGGACTGTTATTCTGTTTGGCCAATGCGGGTTCTTCCATCAAAGCTTCCGCTCCGCCACAGAGAGCGTTTCAGCGCCTCGACATGCTGTCAACCACTCAGGGATGGGCCTGGTCTCGTTCTCGGATATGGATGACCACCGATGGTGGGGTTCAGTGGCATACGGTGACTCCGACGTTCAAGCGGGCCGTCGACGTGAATGGGTTGGTGTCCTTGACCCCATTATCGTCGCGGTCGGCGGTCGTCACCTGGGAACTCGCATCACGCGGTGGATCCCTTGCGGTCGGCGTGACGACCAATCGAGGCCAGCATTGGCAGGAAACCGGCCATGTGCCGCGCTTTCTGTCGCCATGGGGATTGCCAGGGAACGCTACGGATTTGCAGTGGACTTCGATCATCCGAGGATGGGCCATGCAACTAGGTACCGGCAATGCTTCCGGTAACGAATCGTATTGGCTATGGACCACCGGTAATTCCGGATAAACTTGGGTTCGGATACACACCTGGAACCCTGGATTACCCTGGGCTTGGTTGACCTTTTCCTCGACGCAAGCAGGATGGATGGCAGCGGATCCGGGACCTCTGCCTATGAGCCAGCTCTATCACACTACGAACCGCGGACGATCCTGGAAGGCCGTATCCTGGCGATTACCAAAGCGTACCCTGGAGTTCTCGGAATTGTCACCAGCTCTCCCTATCCGTGCGTCCAACGGAGAAATCCTTGCGGTGTTGAATCGTAACACCGGAAGGATCATGGTCTTGCAACTCGGCCAAAATCCCCATTGGATTTCGCAAGGATGGAAAAGCTCGCCGCCGTCTTTCCGTACCGGATTCGCCTCGACGGTCATGACGTTTGCTGGGATACAAGACGGTTGGTTGGTAGCCCGTCATCACAATACGTTGTGGGCTACCACAAATGGTGGGCAGTCATGGCAGGTCATCAACCGGAATGCTCGATGGCGTAATCTTCGCGATCTTGACTTTATCTCGTCTCAAACGGGATGGGCTGTGACCACGACATCCCCTCGAATGACCGTGCTATGGCACACGGTGAACGGCGGTCGGACTTGGAGCATACTTTTTTAAGATAGATTCATCGCATAGAGCCGATTCGTTTCGCGAATCGGCTCTATGCCTCCATTCCTCAAATCCCGTTAGCTGATCACAAGCATGTATGATTCTGCTCCCGTCGAATCAGAACCATCCAAATCCAGGTTATTGTTAGGATAATCGCCAACAGATCCTGGCATTGGACACATTGCTTAGTCCCGAAAAGTCCGTGTATCCGTCTGCAACACAAAAAAATCCTTCAAAATATTGATGGATGAGTGCTGGAACAGCAGTTTCGGTTCCACAGAGGTTTTGGGAAAAATCGGAGAATACGTCTTGCCCTGCGGGCGGAACAAATATGCCAGAACATCCTCTGGCCGCACCGCCCACAGACCATAACATACTGCAGCATAGCCTGGCCAGTCGGTACATACATCATTGAGAGTGTGCGCTACCCCAAACGATTGGGGCCCATAACCCCGTCCAAGTATCTTGAACGTACTGACTGTAAACCGTAGGTCGAAAGCTCTCCGCTCCCGATAAATCTGTCGCTATTAAAATGGCATTTGCCCATCCAGCCCAATAGGCCGAAGTCGAGCGAACTCCAGGTTCCACGTCCAAGTATACGTACACGGTACCGCTTGAAGGAATTTCTAGTTCTCCACAAAAGCTCTTTAAATTGCTAATGGTAATATTGGCATCCGATGCCCCTACCGATAGCCCTTCGCTTCCAGGGTGTTCTTGATTTGCCTGAACGCACGCTTGTATGGGTAGCAAATATTGGCGACGGCCACCTGTGGTACTTTTAAACGATAAGAACTCTCCAACAAACGAAGGTCATTCACCCTTCCAACTACGGAAATTGACCCAATTAAAATGGCTCATCCGCACTTTTGATGAGTCTGCTCGGCATTGTCGAATCCTCGCGACAGGCGTTCTGCAAAAGATGGATTTCACCGCAATGCTCGTGGTTAGATAGGGCTGGGACGCAGCGAAGCTACCGGCGACGGAGGCGACATCCCTGGTGATGGTGAACGATTGGACGGAGCCGATCAACTCAATAGAATACGTTTCCGTAGTAGATCAAACCGAGCTCGTCCATACATGATCCGTTTTAATCGCTTGATTTGGTTGTTGAATCCTTCGACGATCCCTGGACTCCAAATGACCGTGCATCCGTTACGCACCGCCTGCTCGTCCTGGTGAATGCTCGTAGCAAACCGCACCAATTCGGGGATCTTCGTCGCTTTCGCGGCGGTCAACCACGGCGTCAGGGCCGCTCCGCGGCGATGCCGGATGAGGGTATGCAGCGGATGGGTGAGAGTGTAGACCCGTTGGCATTCGGGATCGGTTAAGATCAGGCTCAAGGACCTCGTAGTCGTTCGCGGTAAGTGATCCCATCGGCTGAGATACCAGGCCGCGACTTGTCGCGGCTTCGGTCGG
>JAKAAL010000300.1 GCA_021802375.1 Bacillota bacterium
GTGCTCTACTCATTGGCACAACAGGGTGAAGCTCCGAAGGCCCTTGGTCGTCTCAACAAAAAGGGGCTCCCCACCCGCGCCATCTGGACCAGCGCAGCACTCCTTGCCTTAACCATCCTCCTAGCCTATGTCTTGCCCAAAAAGGCCTACAGCTACCTCGTCACCGCAACCGGCTTCCAGGCGATGTTCATCTGGCTGATGGTACTGCTCACCCAACGCTTTTACCGCCCCTATTTGGAAAAGCACCATCCCGACAAGCTTACGCATAAGCTCTGGGGATTTCCCTATACCACCTATTTCGTGATGGCCGTCGTCTTGGCAGCCATGGCTGTGTCACCGTTCGCCAAGGGGGAACTGGTGGGAGCCGTAGTCGGCTTGGGGGGTATCGCCATCGCGCTCTTGGTCTGGATCTTCCTGCGTCATCGACTATCGCCGGAAAAGGCTACCACCACTTAAATGCCTCATCGACGCAGGAGGCAGGATGCAACCTCAACGTGATCGGTTCGGGGGAACATATCGACGGGAATGGCTTGGGCGATTTGAAACGAGTCGGTCAGAGACTCCGCGTCTCGAGCCCATGTGTCGGGATTGCAGCTGACATAAATGATACGGCCCGGCCGTAAGTCCTTGAGTTGCTGAATAACCTCGGGATTGAGGCCAGCGCGCGGCGGATCCACAATGACCGCATCCGGAGGCGCCTTTTGCTCCCTCACCCATTGCGCAATCAAGTCCTCCACGCGGCCGGCATCGATGGCCACATTCTCAATGTGGTTTAGAGCAAAATTCTGGCGCGCATCCCGGACCGCGTCCGCGTTCACTTCCAAGGCTCGCACAAAACGGGCGCGGCCGGCCGCCAGAGCCGCCAGCGTCCCAACACCCGAATACAAGTCCCATACCTCGCCCGTATGAGGCGGCAAAAATCCCAGTGCGGTTTCATAGAGCACTCCCACCTGAGTGGGATTCACCTGGAAAAACGAGGTGAAGGACAAACGGAACGACCGGCCCAAAATGACATCGGTTATGGTGTCTTGACCCCGCACCAATGTTGTGGTCGGCCCAAGAATGCGATTGGTGCGATCAGGATTGATGTTGACTCCAATTCCTTGCACTTCTGGTACGAGACGCATGATCTCATCTGCCAGGGTTTCCAATGCCGGGTGCTCCTGACGAACTACCAACAATACCAGAATCTGCTGCTCTCGTCGTGAGGACCGGATCAACAGATGGCGCAGCACCCCGGTGTCATGGGCCTCATCATAGGGAGGCACGTTAAGGCGGTTGGCCATGGACTGCCCAACCGCCAGCACTTTGTTGATGAGCGGGTCTTGGATGTCGCAGTGGTCGGCGGGAATAACCTGGTGGGTGCCGCGGCGGTAAAGCCCCAGCACCGCATGGCCTGTACTGCCGCCAAAGGGGAACTGCCCTTTATTACGGTATCCGTACGGGTCTTGACTTCCGCGAATGCGGCCCACAATCTCCGGATCGTGATGCGCGATGCGGCGCAAGGCTTCTTTGACCCGGCTTTCCTTATAAAGCAATTCCGCCTGATAGTCCCAATGCTGAAAACTGCATCCTCCGCATTCAGAAAATAGGGGGCATATCGGCTCGATGCGCTCGGCGGCACTGCGCTGCCGGCGGATCAGGCGGGCGCGCACGAAGTTCTTGCGTTCTTCGGTCACCGCCGCGTCCACAAGTTCGCCAGGCAGAGCGCCCGGCACAAAGGCGAGCCGGCCATCAGCCAGCCGAGCCACTCCGTCGCCGGCTTGTCCCATGCGAAGAATCTCTAGGGTCTGATGCGCGCCGAGCCCTGATTCGCTCATCGGTTCATCAGGAGACGCACGTGTCCAGTTGGCTCGATGGCCAATGGCGTTCCCAGCGGCAAAGAGAACATGGGCTCGGAATGACCGGACTTCAGTCCCCACCAGGCGGGGATCCCCTGAAGGAGGGCGATGTCCCGCACCAAGGATTTCACCGCCTCATCCTTCGGTTCAGCATCGAACAGCGCCTCACCGAATACGATGCCCCGCACTTGATCCAGAATCCCGGCCAAGCGGAGTTGCTGCAGCATGCGGTCGATCCGATAGGGCTTTTCGTGGACTTCCTCAAGATACAGCACCGAACCATCCCAGTCCGGTTGGTATGGCGTGCCTACCAACGCCGAAACCAGCGCCAGGTTCCCGCCATGCCAAGGGGCCACCACAGTCTCCCGGATGGGATTGGCCAAACATTCCATGGGGTGCGGGGTGATCTCCTCCAGTTCCCCTGCCAAGAGTTGCAAGAGAGATTCGCCCGTGGGTCCCTCAAGTTGGCTGTGGGCATTTGGACCATGTATGGATGTCCAGCCTATGCTGGCTAGCGTGTTGTGCAAGGCCGTAATGTCGCTGAATCCTATGACTGGTTTGGGATTCTCCTGTTGGATCCGTCCCAGGTCCAGGTATGGCAAAAGCCGCATGGTACCGTATCCACCGCGTGCCGCCAGCACCACATCGACAGCCGGATCCGTCAACGCCGCCGTCAAATCCTCGCTCCGCTCCCGATCACCGCCCGCGAGATGCAGCACGTCATTGTCGCGTTCAAAGAGATGCTCGCCGTAACTCACTTGAAATCCTTGTGACTCCAGCCATTGGCGGCACGATTCGATAGCCTTGGCATTGACGGAACTCGCCAAGGGAACAATGCGCCAATGGGATCCGGGCCTGATGCTACTGAGCCGTGTTGTAGTCATGGTGTATGACATCCTTTAGCAATTGATTGACAAGATCGGGTTTGGCCTGTCCACGCGTTTGCTTCATCACCTGCCCCACCAAAAAGGCCAAGGCCTTTTCCTTTCCCGAAAGGTAGTCCTGAATCACGGCCGGGTGCTGCTTCAGCACCTCTTCCACAATCGAGCGAATGGCTCCCTCGTCCGTGATCTGGCTCATCCCCTTCTCCTTCACAACCTCCTCTGCGCGTTTTCCCGTCTCGAACATGGCTTCCAAGACCTCTTTGGCCATGCGTCCAGAGATCTTGCCGGATCCAATAAGCTCCAACAGTTCCACCAGACCATCAGGACCAACGGCCGCCTTGGCGTAGCTTTCGCCACGCGCGTTAATCAATCGAGCGACGTCCGACAGCATCCAGTTGGTCACCAGGCGGTCATCTTCGAAGCGTTCCGTGGCCTGCAGCCAATATTGATAGGCTTCCCGATCCAATACGAGAACTTCCGCGTCTTTGGGGGGAATGCCACGGGACACCAATGCCTCCCGAATGGCATCCGGCAACGCAGGCAACGCCTGACGCACACTCTCGATCCACTCGGCCGACAGCACCAAGGGGGGCAAGTCCGGTTCCGGGAAATAGCGGTAGTCGTTGGCTTCTTCCTTGCTGCGTTGACTGTAGGTACGCCCCGTGGCGTCGTCAAAGCCGCGCGTTTCCTTGACAATCCGCTCGCCCCGGAGGAGCATCTCGGCTTGACGCTCCACCTCGTACTCGATGCCCCGTTGAACGTTGCGAATCGAGTTCACGTTCTTGATTTCGACCCGGGAGAGATCCTCCAGGGCACCTTCGTATCCGACTGGACGCAACGACACGTTGGCGTCGCATCGCATGGATCCTTCCTCCATGCGGAGATCCGAGACGTCAAGATAGCTTAGAATTGCGCGCAACTCGGTGAGATAGAGCCTCGCCTCCTCAGCTGAGCGAAGATCCGGCTCCGAGACGATTTCAATCAACGGAACCCCTGCCCGGTTCAGGTCCACCAGAGATCCCGTCGCATCCCCCAGGCGCTGTCCAAGGTGATTCAACTTGCCCGCGTCCTCTTCAACATGGATGCGCCGGATGCCGATCCGACGGCCTTCCCCCGACGCCGGCCGAATGGTGACCCACCCGTATTCGGCCAAGGGCTCATCGAACTGAGAAATCTGATAGGCCTTCGGCAAGTCCGGATAAAAATATTGCTTCCGATCAAACTTGGAAAACGGCCTCACTTCGCAATTCAACGCCAAGGCCGACCGGACGGCCAAGTGGATGGCTTCCCGGTTGAGCACCGGCAAAACGCCCGGCATCCCCAAGCAGACCGGACAGGTATGGGAATTGGGATCCGCACCAAAGGCGGCCTCGCACCCGCAAAAAAGCTTCGTTGCCGTCTTCAACTCGACGTGCACTTCCAGCCCGACAATCACCTCATAGTCACGGCTCATGCTTTTACCTCCTCAGGCCATGGCATCGGCTGGAGCACTCGTTCCAACGTCTCGGCTGCATCCAGCAAAGCCGCATCAAAAAGGGGCGGAGCCAGCCATTGCAAACCAACCGGCAGCCCTGCCGCGAGCCCAGCCGGCATAGAAAGGCCTGGAATTCCGGCCAGGTTTGCGGTCACCGTGAAGATATCGCCCAAATACATTTTAATAGGGTCGTCGCTGCGCGCCCCGAGGACAAACGCGGTGTCAGGGGTCGTGGGCGTGACGATGTAGTCCACCGTTTGAAAGGCCTGGTCAAAGTCCTCGCGGATGCGCGTACGCACCTTCTGCGCCGTGAGATAGTAGGCATCGTAATAACCAGCCGACAGCGCATGTGTACCGAGCAACACGCGCCGCTTCACCTCGTCACCAAACCCCTCATCCCGTGTCGTTTCATACATATTCAGCAGGTCTCCCCCACTGGCCCTCATGCCGTAGCGCACCCCGTCGTAGCGAGACAAGTTGGAGGAGGCTTCCGCTGGAGCTATAAGGTAGTAGGCAGCTATCGCATAGTCCGTATGTGGCAAGGAAATCTCCACGAGCTCGTGCCCGAGCCCTTGCAAGGATTCCAAGGCTTGATCAATCACCCTGCGCACGCCGTCATCCATACCGTCCCCGAAAAACTCGCGCGGAAGACCGATGCGCCAGCGCTGTTCCTGGCTAGGAATCGGCTCCGCCACGTTAGTCAACGAGGTAGAGTCGTGGGGGTCTGATCCGTGAATGACCCCATACACCAAGCGACTGTCACGCAAAGACCGCGTCATCGGACCAATTTGGTCAAGACTGGATGCGAAGGCAATGAGACCGTAGCGCGACACCCGGCCGTAGGTCGGCTTCATGCCCACGACGCCGCAATAGCTGGCAGGTTGACGGATGGATCCGCCGGTGTCCGATCCGAGCGCCACCGGCACCATCCGAGCAGCGACGGCCGCCGCTGAACCGCCGCTGGATCCGCCCGGAACGCGTGTCGCATCCCACGGATTGCGGGTCGGATGGAACGCGGAATGCTCTGTCGACGAGCCCATTGCGAACTCATCCAGATTGGTCTTCCCGATGAGGATTGCCCCAGCATCCATCAGCTTGTCCACGACAGTCGCGTCGTAGGGCGACAAAAACGCACCCAAAATTTTCGACCCAGCCGTCGTCGGCATGTGCCGCGTGACAATATTGTCCTTGAGGGCTACTGGAACCCCGGAAAGCGGCCGCCGGCGGCGCTCATCCAGCGTCCAGGCGTCCTCCTCGCGGGCCCGCCTTAGAGCCCCCTCGGCGTCGACAAAGAGAAAGGCTCCTATCGTTGAATCCCATGCTTGAATGCGATCCAAGTGCGCTTTGACAATAGCTTCGGCGGATATTGCCCCGGACGCAAACTGCTCGTGCAATGCATAGGCATCCATGGCCCACAGCTCACTCACCGCTCGCCCCACCTTCCATGATACGCGGCACCAGAAACATGCCATTCTCTACCACCGGACCATTCTTGGTCGCCTCGGCGATCCCGAGCGATGGCTCGGGACGGTCTTCGCGGAGCGGTGCATGGGTCTCAACCACATGCATGGTGGGACGTACCCCCTCCAAGTCGAGCTTCTGCAGCTGCGATACATAGGCCAAAACCCGATTCAAATCAGCACGCACCGGGCCTAGTTCATCGGGCGTCAAATGCAGTCGAGCCAAACGCGCCACATGTAAAATATCGGCGTCACTCAGGTCCAAAAGCCATACCCCCCTAGTTTATCCTTCC
>JAKAAL010000301.1 GCA_021802375.1 Bacillota bacterium
TGCCGGATCGGACTCTAATCTGACGGGGTCAGATGCCATAGCCTGACTAACATGACAGCCGAGAACGCGCCCAAACTGCCAGAACCTGGCTTATGGCGGAAAAACCACGAATCGTTGCCATACCCCCTATTGGCTTATCGACCATGTCAAACTGACGAAATCCCCGAGTCCATTCGGATTGGGCAAACCATCGTAAGGCAGTTTTATGGCTGATTGTGTCAAATTATGTCAGCGAAAATAGGTTACAAATCGACTTCGTTTTTCTTGCGGATCATCCGTCACAACGCGGAAAATGAAAAGGGAAACAACGTCTTTTGAATGAGTACAGGTATTTTAAGGTGGCTAAGACGGATTCCGCTCTCTATAACAGTGGGCGGACATTCTAACTAAATGATGCGAACAGACCTGATATAGCGGATTTCCGCCTTGGCGAAGGCTCGGAACAAGAAATATGGAGGGTTGGAATTGAAAACATTACGGTTTATTGTTGGCTTAATCGTTTTAAGTGAGCTGTTATCTTCATCACCCAGTATTTCCGCTCAAAGTGTTTCTCAAGCGTCTAGGGAGTCTACGAACAACGTTACTCGCCCTCAAGTTATTGTAACGGGAAAGCCCCTATCTTCTCCTTCGATTCCCCCAACAGCGATTACACTCAAACCAGGCCAGCCAATTCCGGTTCATGCGCGGATAGGACAAGTATTTGTCTCTCCCAAAATTGTACCGCCGAATTTTCACGGGCTCATTGTGCATGCGAATCCGGGCCAATCGGTGTCTATTAAGAATTATTCCGGCCCTGTCATAATCATGCCAACGTATCCTACAATAACTAAAATTATCCCTGCTCAGCAATCATTAATGAAATCTACAGCTTTCTTTTCTAATTTAAGTTATTCGAACTCTACTGCCGCGAAAACCGCGGTGCTATTTGCTGAATACATCAATGGGGCGTCATCGTATGGTGGAATTCTCGACTTTAATGGGACTTGGGTTACGGATAATCACGTTTTAAACGACATTGATGTCAATCCCATGTCTCCGCCCCGATTTATTCAAATCGCCCATTCTGCGACCGGCGATGTGGCGGAGTCATACAATGTTGAGGATATCTATAGTTATACACTAGGCTTAGCCTCACCGTACAATGTCGGTGCACCGACGGGATCAGCCTATGTGATGACAGTGGTGAACAGTCCATCCCTAGGGCAAAGCGTCTTTGATTATAGCCAAATTCAGCGTTCATCTTTTGGTAATTATATTCAGAATGCATCCATTATCCGATTGCGTGTGGGACCAGGAGCCAATGTATATCCTGATCCTATGACAAACATCTATGATCGGTTTAGTCCTATAGGAATTGTGACTAATGGGTGGTCAGGAACAGGCGTTTGGGACGCTCAAAACCATCTAATCGCTATGACTGAAGGGGGGAGTAGTTCCAAGAATATGTTTTGGGGATTCAATGGCGGAGATATCCGAAACTTTTGCAATGAGGTGGGCATTGCGTATAATACATCCTATGGAAGTTGAAATGCCATCAGGATCCTCCGAGAGTGGAAAAAGAACTTCCATCTTTTAGCGTGCGAATCCGTGCTTCGGTAATGGAATGACTACACAAAACGTTTCCAACACAAACACACCAATCCGTGAGATGATGGGGTGAAAACAGAATAGGAGGCGCTGAATGGAACCGTTACCTTCGTGGTACGTTGCGGCGTTGCAGCAAGCTTGGGCCGAAGACCGGGACATTCGCTATGGAATCGTCCACCGCATTGTTTCGCCTGTCATGGATTTCCCCGAACTATTCCAGCAAATAACCCGTTTGCCGTGGCGGCAGTGGAGAGTGGGTGACAGACGAATAGTGGAAATAGGCTCAACATTACCGCATAGGATGACGGATACTCCGGCGATTGCGCATCGAATAGGTCATATATGGATTGGAGCTGAATGTGCATTGCGTCGGGTGTGGGGTACGCCCCCTTCTGCGTCCACATTATGGCTTGCTCGCGTCGCCCATTGGGATCTTTATCGTACCCAGGTCGGTGGGCTAATTGACGTAAATGATCATGTATTACAACAGATTGTTGCTAATCATCCCGATCGGTGTCAAATGAGCCGGGCTGAACAATGGGTGTTACGTCATCGGTGGGATCCGCAAAAATGGTATCCCTTTCACGAAGGAACCGGTGCTATGCGCCGAGCCCCCTTTTGGGGAATGTGGACCCTAGTTCCCAACCAAGCTGCTGTAATGGCGGATATGGATGCTCGTTGGGCATATCAAGCTCCAGCGCGTCTCATAACGGCTGTTATTGCGCGGACGGTATCCGCGGCGCTCATCCAGTCAACATCACCACCGATGACGAGTCTTCTATTTCGCTCGATCCACAGGCTGACTCCACGTCACTACTTTTTGCGGAATTTGATCGCGACAGTGTGGAAACGATATCGTCAAGGGATCCGTTGGGAAGAGGCATTAATGTGGATTTCACAAGAGTTTCATTACTACCCCTGGGATCACTGCGTCCCTAATTTCTTGATTGTGGTGATTGCCTTACTCTATGCGCAGCAGGACTTCGATCAGGCGTTAAAAATTGTTCAATATGCTGGATGGGATGTCGCCACTAACGCGTTGTTGACAGGAGTGTTCCTAGCCTTGCAAACCTCCATTGATCCCGACGAATCCTGGACTCCTCTTCTGTCTTCCGCAATTCACTCTATGGTCGTCCGTTTGCGTTCATAGTAGACCCCAAAGGCATGGAGCGGTCCATGATGAGGATCTTCTGAACGTGCAGGACAGTTCGACGGACTGTTCAATCATTTCCCCAATATCAATAATATGGATCAAGACATTCGAAGCAATCTCCGGACCGTGGTGGCGAGTAACTCTTTATCTTGTTGAGATGTCATGAGGGGAAACGTGATCTTTCTTGGCTCCCTATATCGTGAACCGCATCGGGTTCGTCACAGAAAAAGCAGCCATAATCTTCCTTCTTGGCGTCATCAGACGATGATCTCAACCCGTGTCGGAATGCTAGGGATGATGAACTAGGAGACAAAGCGTTGCTTGCGGCGGATGCCGTGACGATCCGGCGGCCCCAGCACGACCCGCACGAGACCGGCCCGTTCGAGCCGTTGCAACCAGCGCCACGCCTGGCCCCGTCCCACGCCAAAGCGTTGGGCCAACAAATCCGACGTGATCGGCATGCCCGACGGCCATTGCCGCACCGTACGCAACACGGCCGACCACGTAGGGGGAGATAAGACCGGAGAGGGAGGGGTGGGACGGACCGGCAAGATCCGACGCGGTGACGTGAACGGAACGACGCCCGGGCCTTCGGCAATGTCGGGTCCCCGGCGTAGGCGATCCCACCAGGTGCGCCATGTCAGACGTTGCATGACCATCCCCCCTGATGTTCGGGGAACGTCTTCCGCCCCCGTTAATATCCTGGAATTTGCAGTTCTCGCAGGATCTGTGAGCCGTGCATTAAGCGAAAGGCCACATAATCGGTGGGATCCGTGATCGTGGTCGCCCAGATCTCCAAGGCATCTGCTCCCGTCATCACCGCCGGATCCCAGCCGGGACCAAACGGCGGGGCTTGCGTGATCACGGCCTGGATCGCGGCCGGATCCGTAATCCGTTGCATACAGTACACGTGCTCATTCGCTCCTTGTGACAGATTAAAACAGATTAAATAGGATGTACCCATTCCGCACAACCCGATCTTCAGAATGGGGACGCAATCGATATTTTGTGTGACTATGGATAGTATAGCGCGAAAAGGAAAAACGCGCCGTTCATCTCACCGCCTAAGAGGCGGGAGACTTCTGGCGCAAGTACGTTAAAACGAACTCAATGTCCTGGCCGAAACAATTTTTTTGAGATCATCAATCGCTTGTGACAGGTCATCGTTAATAATAAGATAATCCGCTAACTGACGCGCCTCTTCAACTTCTTGCTGCATGGTCGGCCAACGCACGGCGAAATCGTGTTCGGACGTTCCCCGTTGGGCCAAACGCTGATGCAAGGTTGCGGGGTTGGGGGGAAGCACCGCCACAATGGTCGATTGTGATGACCAACGCTGTTTGATTGTCCGAGCCCCTTCGAGTCCCATAGAGATGACGACAATTTGATTCTGGTGTAACGTGTCTTGCAACGATGTCACAGGAGTGCCATACCATGTGCCATAGAGATATTCGCGCTCCACTAAGTCTCCCTGGCGAAAGGCCACGTCAAATTGACTTGGTGTCACAAACACGTAATCACGTCCAGGCACTTCGCCCGGTCGAGGGGGGCGTGTCGTCCACGTGATGATGCGATGCCCTAATCCCTCGCAGGTGAGAGCATTTGCTAAGGTTGTTTTGCCCGCTCCGCTGGGACCCACCAGCACAAAAATATGCCCTTTCATGGCGGCCGCGATATTCGGGGAATGTTTGGGTAAGGCGACGGCATCCCGCCCATAATGGGCATGAAAGAGTCCTTTGAACGGGTTTTCCGAGCGAGCGTTTGCAAAAAGGTCTAAGGTTTCAGGCGATGAGGGGATAGTGCCTACATAGCCCATAACCGCTGTCACTTTTAGCCAATCTTCTAGTAGACGGTGGACATCACAATTCATCAGTATCTCCTCCTTAAAGTTATTGTGATCATCCCTTTTCGCGCCGATAACGTTCCGAGTAAAATCATCATACTCACAAGAAAGCCGGCGAGACACAAACGAAGGGGCATGGGCCTGGTCCTTTCGAAAACCTGAGTGAAGGATTCTCGAAAGAATTTCTCTCTAACTGAAAAAAATCCTGCCTCGGGCCATGCATCCGGTCAGATCGCTCAATACCGCAAAAGATGCCGCTATAAATAGAAAAACGGCTCCGGCAAGGGTAAGGTCATGGGGGGCCGTTCTGTGTCCATAATGCGAGGCCCGTTCAGTCAGCGCAGTCAGAAGATTGTGCAAAACCGTGTGGCCTTCCGATAAAATATCGAGTGAACCCAATCCGGCAGTTTGTGGATGGGGGTCTAACTATTCTCGGAACAGTGCGCCAACAGTTTTTGGAGACATTGTGGTTTTTCCTTTCTTTGTAACCGGAAGGGTAGTCGGAAGGAGGGTGACGACGTGTCAAGCCGTAACGCGTGCGCTGTGGGTTAACTCCGATCAAAAAAACCCGTCTCAGCGTAGGCTGAGACGGGCACGGACGACTGGTGATTAGTTGTTCACCGGCACGGGCACGGGGCAGTTGATGGGATCGTAGTGTTGGAAGGGTTGGCTGCAATGGGTGTCTTGTCCGTTGTAGACAAGGCAGTTTTCTTCCCAGGCATAGCCGGGTTTGTTTTTCACACACGACAGGGGTTTGGTGATTTCGGCACAATTGGTGGAACTGGATGCCGTGGTATTTTGAATGGACTGCGATGTACTGGAATGTTCTGTTGGTCCGGGACACGTGTACCAGGTATGAACCGTCGTCGTCGTAATTGTCCCGGTTTCTTCATGCGTAGGAGAACAACCGGTGGACGAACACGATCCCGCACACCCGTTGGGGACGAAAGAGCCGGAGTAGGAACGAGCGCCTCCCGGAGGAGCCGTGCAGGATGGCGGCGGATTAGACGAAGTCGGAGGCGGGTTGGATGACGAGGGAGGGGGATTAGACGAGCTCGGTGGGGGGCTCGATGACGTCGGCGACGTGGTTGGTGGTGATGATGACGGCTGAGCGCATTGGTCCGCCCAGGTGCCATGACAGGTTGTGGAATATGATGGAGTACACGCCGGCATGTTTTCGGTCTTGACAGTCGCGCAATGATAACTCGCACATCCAGCAAAGTTATACTGTCCACCGGGACAACTAGTGGGATCTGTACAGCCGGTACCATTGGAATTCTCGACTTCCGGTGGGGTACAGCTGCTACTGCTACAGTTATTATTATCTTCAGAGTTGCCGTTTTGACACCAGGGTTG
>JAKAAL010000302.1 GCA_021802375.1 Bacillota bacterium
AAATCCGCCATGTCCTCCCCTAATCCGTGGGTGGCCTCGCCAATGCGGACTTGGGCCTGCGCCGCCGAATACTGCGCCTCAAGGACTTCCTTTTGGGTACGAAACTCTTCCACTTTAGCCTTGAGTTTTTGTTGCAAATCGATCATCCGAGCCTCTTCGCGAGCCAAGTCTTCGATCTGCTTGTCTAACCCCTGCAGTTGTCCTTGCACCGATTGTTTGCGAGTTAGAGCTTCGGTCGCTAAATCATCTCGACCGGCGGCCACGGCATCGCGAGCATCTTGTTCCCACTGCTGAATCTGCTGCTGCAAACGATCGCGCTGCAACTCCACCCGTTTTTTCGATGTCACCACTTCCGCCACGCCCCGACGAATGTTTTGCAGCTGCTCTACCTGCTTTTGGTAGGAGTAATCCAAGGTTTCTCTGGGGTCTTCGGCCTTATCTAAGGCCGTATTGACCTTGGACTTAAAAATCGTTGAAACTCGCGATAGCAAACCCATCGTAGGTCCCTCCTCGGAGACGATATCAACCAACCAATTATCCGTCTATCAACATCCACATCATCAACGCGTCGCTTAAAAGCTTGGTTGTCTTCAGTATATGCTTCTGGCTTCATGAAACACAACCGACCCCGACCGTATGATTTCCATCCTTGAAGCCACACTAGCATCCATCAACATAGCACTCAAGACAAAGGAGGGTTCCCGATGGCGCTTATCTTGTGCGAAGTAAGCGGTTGCCGCTACCAGTCGCGTCAGCGTTGTACCTTGGCCGGAATTCAAATAGCCGTGGGCCCCGTTCGCACGTCCGACTTGCCGCCAGCGCTCGAAAACCAGGTGGAGGCCCTCTCGGGACATTCTCGGCGTGGCTACGCTAGCGAGTTTCTCGCCTATGCAGAGTATGCCGAAAGCATCGCGGACCAAGAAAGACCTGGTGCCGTCTGTTATAGTTTCGCTCCGCTCTGAGCCACTCTGGCGACTAGCTGCTGAGGCCGCTCGGCTTGACGGTGATCCACGGCCGCGCCCACAAACCCGGAAAACAAGGGATGGGGCCGATTGGGTCGAGAAAGAAACTCTGGATGAAATTGCGTGCCCAGAAACCAGGGATGGCCCACGAGCTCCATCACCTCGACCAAGCGCTCATCAGGAGACAGCCCCGAGGCCACCAGCCCCTGTCCTGCCAACTGTTCTCGATATTGATTGTTCACCTCAAAACGATGGCGATGGCGTTCAAACACCAAACGGTTTTGGTACAGCGCGTAGGCCAAGCTCTCGGGCTGTATCTTGCAGGGATAACTGCCCAGCCGCATGGTGCCTCCTAAATCCTCTACGGCTTGCTGGTCCACCATCAAATCAATGACCGGGGCATCCGCCTCGGCGAGGAACTCCGTCGAGTTGGCGCCGCCTAGACCGGCCAGGTGACGGGCCACCTCGATCACCGCCGCCTGCAGGCCCATGCAAATGCCAAAGAAGGGCACCCCGTTCTCTCTCGCCCATTTGGTAGCGACAATCATCCCCTCGACCCCTCGGTAGCCAAATCCACCAGGAACCAAGACTCCGTCCACCCCGCTTAGCAGAGCATCTGCCTCTTCTGATCCCGACTGCAGGGCCTCCGAGTCGATCCAACGCAGATCCACACCGACGCGATGATAGATCCCGCCATGAACCAGCGCCTCGACCACGCTTAAGTAGGCGTCTGGCAGGGCAACGTACTTCCCTACCATGGCAATAGTCACACGGCCTTCCAGGCGGCTCACCCGGTCCACCATGCTGCGCCAAGAGCCCAGATCAGACGCAGTCAGCGAAAGGTTAAGCCGTTCAGCGACAATTTCATCCAAACCCTCTTCCTGCAACATCAAGGGGACGCGATAGATGGAGTCGGAATCCACATTTTGAATCACGGCCCGGCGATCGACATCGCAGAGATTGGCAATTTTGTCACGCATGTCCTTGGAGAGAGGACGCTCCGTCCGACAAACGATCACGTCGGGCTGGATTCCGATCGAACGCAGTTCTTTTACCGAGTGCTGGGTAGGTTTCGTCTTCGCCTCAAGCGCCGATCGCAAAAACGGCACGAGAGTCACATGAATATACATCACAGCATCCCGACCTACATCGCTTCGCATCTGCCGGATGGCTTCCAAAAATGGCAGGCTCTCGATATCGCCTACGGTACCGCCAATCTCCACTAAGATCACGTCGGCGCCCGTGGCCTCCGATACGCTTCGGATGCGGCGTTTGATCTCATTGGTAATGTGCGGGATGACCTGAACCGTCCCCCCCAAAAAGTCACCGCGGCGTTCTTTCATAATGGTCGACCAATAAATCCGGCCGGTCGTGACATTGTTAACCTGACTCAAATTCCCATCTAAAAATCGTTCGTAATGGCCGAGGTCTAGGTCGGTCTCCGCGCCGTCTTCGGTGACGAATACCTCGCCGTGCTGTAGCGGGCTCATCGTGCCCGGATCCACGTTTATATAGGGGTCGAGTTTGAGGGCGGTGACCTTCAACCCACGGTCCTTCAAAATTCGTCCCAAAGATGCCGCCGTTATCCCCTTGCCCAGCGAAGACACCACACCGCCGGTAATGAACACATACTTGGCCATCGCTACGCTCTCCTAACCACCCATTGATCATTTTGCTCAAGAAAAAGGACGGCGGCTATTGCCAGCTGTCCTCGTTCTCAGACTCTTCACCTTCATCGCTCTCTTGAGTCACACGTTCTCGCATCGAAGCCTTGCCCGAACCATGCGAGGCCCATTCCTTAAGCCCCCACTCCGTGTTGCCACGATACTGAAAGCGGATGTCCATGTTCAGTTCGGTGTAAATTTGAGACACGCGTCTGGGCTCCCGGTCTTGTCCTAAACGGTCCAAAATCTCATCGAGTAGATCGTGGACCTCGATCGGCTGGCCTTTTGCTTTCAAGATGTCGAAGGCGACATCGGTGGCCCGCATACCACACCTCCAGCTTTAGGTGGTTTTCCCGAGTATTATACCACCTCCGCCTAAAAACACGCCTCCGTCCAAGAAAATGGAAAAGTCCTGAGCCTCTGCATATTTTCGCAGAAATCGCTCCCGAGCGCGATTTCAAGCCGCCAAAATTCTTGGCCTTCCCAGCCACTTTGGGGCATAGATTTCCGTGAATATCCCCGATGATGCCATAAACCACCGAAAATCCGCGATAACTGATGCAATCTGGCGATAGCCTAATGCGGAAAACTTTGTAGAAATGGAGACGAACGAGTTCGACAGATTCCGCCTTATTTTGTTGACACTCGATACTTGTCCACCTAAACTATATCCATATCTTAGTGCCGAATCCCCACGATGTGGGGTACGGGGGATACTGGTTATTCCAGTAGGTGAATCCGGCTAGACCGGTAGGGGGCCCTTTCTCCCCGAATCACGGAATATACATTCCGTTACTAACCTCGGAGGCTCTTTTAAGGAAGGAAGATAAAACAGGTTGAACATAGGGCGGGCACGGCGATTCATTTCGCTGGGCGTAGGTTTTTTATTGCTTAGTATTCCCGTGGTTTCAGGTTCCGTATTTGCTGCTTCGAATGAACTGGTATACGGCAACCAAGGTAGGCAAGTGGTAACGCTAGAACGCGATTTGGCGAAACTTGGCGATTATTCAGGTCCCATCGATGGTATTTTCGGACCCGAAGTGTACGCCGGAGTCAAAGATTTTCAAGAGTCTCACGACCTTAAGGTAACCGGCGTCGCGGGTCCGCGGACGCTTCAAATGATATACCAAACCGTATCCCCCAAGGCTAACTCGTCAGCTTCTTTGGCCTCTGCGCCACCCCCTGGGTACCTTTACCTAGGATCCAAAGGTGCCGAGGTGTTAACCTTGCAAAAGGATTTAGCCACGTTAGGCTTTTATTCCGGCAAGATTACCGGAACGTATGGCCCTGTCACCCTGAAGGCGGTGGTTTCCTACCAAGCCTCGGTAAAGTTGCCCGACCACGGCTATGTAGGGCCGCTCACCAAGGCGGCCTTGGCACGCTCGCTGTCCGAAAATCCCCAGCCCATTTCTTTAGTTTCACGGGGAGGGATATCGGGAACCGCCAACGCCGTCATTGGTCTGGCCTTAAAATACCAAGGCGCAGCCTATGTATGGGGAGGAAATTCTCCTAGCACCGGCTTTGACTGTTCAGGATTCGTGCAATGGATTTATGGACAATACGGCGTGAACCTACCGCGAACGACCTTCGCGCAGTGGAATGCTGGAGCCCACGTAAGCTTAGCGCAGCTACAGCCGGGCGACCTCGTCTTTTTCACCACGGAAGGTGTGTTCGCAAACCACGTGGGCCTCTACCTGGGGGGTGGCGCATTCATTTCGGCCACCGTGCCTGGCCAAGGAGTGAAAATACAAAGCCTGCACAACCCGTATTGGAACGGCGCTTTTGACGGCGGCGTCTCGGTTATCCCTGGCCCCTAACACGCGATGGCTGATGTCTAAGAAAGCGGGACACATAACCCGGAGGGTCTTCGGATCCTCCGGGTTATGCTATTATCGAACCCATATGGCCAGAGAGTGAGGGAGTCGGCATGCAGGAAGTAGGTCAGTTGTTGACCATCGGCTTTGATGGAAGCGAGGCCCCGCCGCATATTTTTGAAGCCATACGGCGGGGACAAGCGGGAGGGATCGTGCTCTTTCGGCGCAACATTTTGTCTGCGCAGCAGGTGGGTGAGTTGACCAGAAGTCTGCAAGGCCAAGCTCACGAGGCCGGTCTTCCGACCCTATTTATCGCCATCGACCAGGAGGGAGGCACCGTTCGGCGCTTAACCGGCTCGGACTTTATCCCGCTTCCCAGCCAAATGGCGATGGCCTCCGCCAACGCCCCGGATCTAGTCGAACGGCTCCTCTATCTCGCTGGCTTGGAGATGGCCGCCTTAGGCATAAACCAGAACTATGCACCCGTGCTCGATGTCAACGTCAATCCCCAAAATCCTGTGATAGGCATCCGTTCCTTCGGCGAAGATCCCGGCGACGTCGCCCGCCTTGGACAGCACTATATCCGGGGCCTTCAGGCGGCAGGCATTCTGGCCACCGCGAAACATTTTCCCGGCCACGGCGACACGCATCAAGACTCGCATAAGACCTTGCCCACGGTCGCTCATCCCCGCGAACGCCTGGAATCCGTCGAGCTAGTCCCCTTTCGCGCCGCCGTCGCCGCCGACGTGAGTGCCATTATGACCGCCCACGTCGTCTTCCCGGCGATCGAACCCACCGGTCTACCCGCCACCTTATCCTCACGGGTACTCACCGAGCTCATCCGTGAGGAACTCAATTTCTCCGGCATGGTCGTCACCGACAGCATGGAGATGCAAGCAATTACCGAAAAGTTTGGCACGGCCCCCGGCGCCCAAATGGCCGTCCAGGCCGGAGCTGACCAAGTACTCGTTTCGCACCACCAAGATCAGCAACAAGGGGCCTACCAAGCGCTTCTTCAGGGTTTGGCCCATGGTCAGATCGCCCAGGCCCGCATCAAAGACGCCCTCTATCGCGTGCGTGAAGCGAAAGATAGGCTGTCCCAAGCCAACCTCCAAATCACCGAAGCCCAGCGAAAGGAAGCGTGGACCCTAGCCGAAACCCTTTGGTTGCGTGCCGTCGCCGGAACCGGTGCCCTAAAAAAGTTGCCCATCAGGGACACGTTGGTGCTTGTCACCTTTGGCGACACTGAGGCCACCGAGGCGGAAGACTCCCCCACCAAGAGGCAGAGTCATCCCCTGGCCGAGGCCCTGGGCACGCAGCTTAAGCGGCATCTGCTGCTGCCGCGCGACCCTTCCCCGAGTCACGTGACCGAGGTCCATGCGGCCAGCCGCGGCCACGCCCTTTTAGTCGCTCTCGACCGCGCCGCCCTCCACCCTAGCCAACTGACCGTGTTGCACCGGACCTGGACCGAGGGCCCGAC
>JAKAAL010000303.1 GCA_021802375.1 Bacillota bacterium
ACTTTGCGCGACAATTCCCGTTGGAGTCTACGCTGCCGTTGTTCTAAGAGAATCAATCGCGCAAGAAGCTGCACCTTGATTCCGTCGGACGTCACCACGAAGTCTTTTAAGCCTAAGTCGAGGCCCCCAGCACGATCAGTCTGAGGCAAGGGCTGGGAATCGGCCGTCTCAACCGTCAAACTGATGAACCAATGATCCGCCTTGCGCGATACCGTGACGCGTTGAATCGGGCCATCGAAGCGTAAGGCTTCGCGCATCCGCACCCAACCTAACTTGGGAATGTACACCCGGGGTCCATCGACCTTCACTGGATCGTTTGGCAATTGAAACCGGTCGCGATCTTTGGACTTTTTATGGAATTTGGGATGGTGAAACCGCCGTTGTTTCTTAGGTTTCTTGAGATCCTCAAACCAATGGGCATAGGCCACGCCCAGGTTGCGCAACGCTTCTTGCACGACGGATTTGGATACCTTCAACATCCAGGGAAACGCTTCGCGTTTCATGGCGTTGAGGTGTTTGCGTAAAGCCGGGTCGGACGGTTTCGGCAATGTGGGATTGATCTTCCACGCAGCATACTGCTTTTCCCATTCGACCAACCCCCAGTTATACGTAAAGCGGGCCGTGCCGGCCGCTTGTCGGAAATAGGTGATCTGGACGTCATTGGGATCCAAGCGAATCTTATGCGATCGTAACAGGATGACCGACCTCCTTCACAGAAAACATAAGTTCCTCGTTCAGGATACAATCTTGGATCCAGCCTGTCAACCCTGATCCGACGGTCTCGGAAGCGTATTTTGATCGATGATCATAAAAAGTTATGATTGATCAGCAATGAACAGAGTATCAAGAAACTGAGTGAACCCTTTTTTACGGAGTGCGACTAGATTATGGGGGAGGCGACTTGCCTTAAGGCGCCCACGATGCGATGAACATCCCAGTTTCTTTCATATTATCTTCATGAAATTCGAGTACACTCGATCCCAGGAGGCGAGATCCCTATGACGGTCGCACGAAAAAACCAGGAAAGCACCATGAAAAGGCATGCCGGAGGGTCCAAAGCCCCTCCCAAGTCCCATCGATTCAAGAAGACCGCTATCGTCATCATGGTGTTAGCGCTGTCATTCATCGCTGTCGGCGTTGTGATTGGTGCGCGCTACGCCACCGATTTAATGGCCTTGCCGCAACTGGCTCAACGACGAAATTCTGAGCATGGCGGCACATGGGTACGCCTGTCAGCGGTTTCTCCGTGGTTTACCCAAGCTTTGATCGCGACTGAAGATGAATCCTTTTACACCAACTGGGGCGTTTCTTTTGAGGGCACGCTCCGCGCCATCTGGGTGGATATACGTAGCCGACGATTTGCCGAAGGGGGCTCTACTCTGACCCAGGAGTTGGTGCGCGATTTGCTCTTGAGTCCCAAAAAAACCCTAGAGCGCAAGTTCACAGGCACAGTACTTTCTCTTTACACCGCTATGCTGTATTCCAAAACTCAGGTGCTGACCATGTACGTAAACGAAGTCTACTTGGGCGATGGTGCCTATGGCATCAACACCGCATCCGAACGCTACTTCGGCGTGCCCGCGTCCCGCCTAACCTTAGCCGAAGGATCCTTGTTGGCCGGTCTACCTCAAGCCCCGAGCGCCTTTAACCCTCTGATCCACCTGCCTCTGGCCAAACTTCGTCAACGCGAAGTGCTCGGCCGAATGGTGGTCACTGGAGTAATTAGTCAAGCTCAAGCTAACAATGCCTACCGCCAACCCCTCCCACTGCGCTAGGCCTGTGACCACCCCCATTTAGACTCCCCTTCCTTCGTTCACTCGACTAGGGAAGGCGCCACGACCATATCCGAGTCGCGTGCCAGCGATATCGCAGGACCCGAAATCGTTGGACCGTGGAATCCATGACATATAAGGTGCCATCCGGTTCCACATATCCCGGAATCCAAGACTGGATAGGCGACGCCGGGATATGAATGCTTGCTTTAATCCGTCCACTTGGGCTAAACACCCGGATCAAATTTTGCCCATCGAGATCGACATACAGATTGCCGAGCGCATCCACCCCAAGCAATTGAGCGCTGCCCGAATTTGAAGGCATTGGCAAGTGGAGTGTCCGACGAAAGATCCCATCGGGGGAGTAGACCTGCACCACAAGCGGGCCCTGTTGGTCCCAAAGCGGCTGAATATACAGTTGGTTGTCTTGCGGAGAGACTGCCATCCATCCTAGCGTTTTTTGCTTAAGCACCCGCTGCCGCGTGTCTTTGCCAATTAAAGGGTAACGGTCGACTTCACTATAAATACTTCCCCGTCCGATCCGTACCCACTCTACCCATAAGCTTGAGTCCCCATCTGCGGTCAAACTCCAAATGGACTTGGTATAGCCCGGAAGAGGTTCACCAAGGTGAATTGCGACGCTGGCGTGGCCTGCCCTCACGCGGAGCACCCGAACGCCTTGATTGTTCGCCAAAAACACCTTGTGGTGATCTGCGAGACAAAGGTCTTCTAAAAAACTCTGAGGCACGTCAATACTGGTGCTCTGATGACCCGAAACTCGCAGCACTCGAAAGTGGTAGGTGTCGGCAATCCAGAGGACAGGATGGTGCTGGCTTTGGCTGACGGAAAACGCGAGCGGTCCATATTCCTTCCCATCTAACCCACGATCTTTACCGACACTCGACGGTCCCGACCCGAAGCGCAACGACCACATGAGTCGCGCTGGTCCCGGCCGAACATGAGAAATCCGCCTAAATCCGGAAACAAAAACACCCATCGCTAAAATCATGGCCAAAATCACCGTCATCAGTTGGCACCGTCCGCTCATGCGTATCCCCCCATCGACCCATATGTTGAACGGACGGGCGTCATGCCAATCGCCGAACCGTTCTACCAGCAATCCATGACGGTAGCATTGAAGACCAAACCTCTGCCTTCATGAGGCCAAGCCTTTCGAAATCACCTTCGCCAGCACGGCTCAGCCAGCTTGAAGACAGGAAGGCGAGTCCTGGATAGGCAAAGCGTCTGGGTGCTTTACGCTAAAGGCGCCGGGGTCCAGCGCGCCAAAAAATATTGGTCCATAGGGCTCTCCGCTGCTGACATATCCTAGGAGAGGGGGTGCATAAGTCCTAAAAGAACGGTTCAAGAACCCTGCGACCCGCCGCGGTTTCGACCTCCGGAAGGCCATGGATCGGGTTTTGCGCCCCTTCTCTAGGGCCTCCGTCTATCCGGCCCACCCGGCCGATACGTCCCAAGGATGGCACCCGCGAGCGTTCCGGAGTGGATCCCAGCAGCTAAAGACTCCAATGCGCCACTTGGGATCCACTCCGGCCACCCATTTTCGTGCCTTCGTGATCACCCGAAAGCTTTCTCCCAGGTCCCTTTTCAAACATCTGGACGAAGGTTCAATCCCGACCCATTCTTTTCATTAAATCTCTCGATAACCACCAAATAATCACGGGGCCGGGTCAGAGCCACGTATAGGAGACGCGAGCGCTCAGCCAGTTCGCGATCCTGGGCGTCCATTTTCAATGCCTCATACTGCGGGCTATTAAAATAGCGAGTGCGCCAACCCACCACCCGACGTTCCGCATCGCGAAGGATATGCTGGGGTGCATGGAATTCGAGATGCCAATTCGTGATGATGCACATTGGCCATTCTAGACCTTTGGCTTGATGAACGGTGGAAAGCTGCACCGCGTCCCCAAGGTCTTCCACTACGCCTTCACTCTCGTTTTCACCAGACTCCACTCGGTCGCTAAGCCAATTGGCGAATTCCCGAAACCCCCAGCTTTGACCGTGCATTCTAGCCATCTCGCGAAGTTTGGCCAAATTTGCCAGGGCTTGGCGATCGCCTTGGGTGTGAAGAAAGGGAAGGAGGCCCGAGACCCGGCTTAGGGCATCAAAGACATCTACCGGGAGCCATTCTTCGCGCCGCATCAGCCATTCCAGAAGGATTTGGCCCCATTGTCCCAGAGTGCCCGACACTCGCTCACCCGAGGGGCCGAATGCGCCTCCGGCTTCTCGATAGGCCTCGACCTCAGCGTGGCTAGCACCCACCCACGGGGACAAAAAAAACGCCAGCCAGGCCACTTCGTCGTCTGGATCAGACAATAGCGACAGCACCGAAGAAAACCCTCGAATCTCATCTTGATGAAAAAATCCCACGCCACCCAAACTGGCTAGCGGGATGCCGCGTTCGATAAATAAGTCGCGATACCAGTCGATTCCGGTGCGATTAGGCATTAAAATGGCGATGTCTCGGTACTGCAATCGGCGCTCCGTTTCCGTGCGCGGATCCCAAATTGGCCAACCCTCGGCGATAGCTTGGGCAATCACCTCGACAGTTTCTTGGGCTTCGGCTTGACGACGCAGGTCCGCCGTGCCCGCCCCGGGAGCGATCCGAATCGAAACCCGCTTCTGATTTCCATGGTCTCGAGACGCCACCAGAGGATCGTAAACCGCGAGGTACGGTCGTTCAATATCGGGTTGATCCGGCATCCGTTCCCGAAAAATTTGATTTACGAAGTCAAGAATCCCCGCTTCCGAGCGAAAGTTTTGCTTAACTTTTAACACTGCTCCGCCATCTCGTACCACCTTTTGGCGCATGGTTTGAAAGGTCTCGACGTCGGCCCCGCGAAATCGATAGATTGATTGCTTAACGTCACCAACCAAAAACAGACGACCCGGAGGCAACTCCGATGTTTGCCAATCGCTCTGATTCGGATCGCCGGCGAGGCGAAAGAGGATCTCGCTTTGCGTGGGATCGGTATCTTGAAACTCGTCGACCAAAATCAACCGCCAACGTTGATATAGGGTTTGGCGCACCTCCGGATGATGTCTAAGTAAATTCCTAGTCTCTCGGAGCAAATCGTCAAACGCCAGTTGTCCCCGTTGCCAACGGTAGGCTTTCCAAAAAGGAATTAAGTCCAAGCGAATGGTGTTCAGCCATTGTTCCAAAAGATGAGCGGCATAGCGTTCTTGAATGGTGTGCAAAACGTCTTGAAAGCTTCGTATGAGTTCTTTTTGCGTCTTGAGCGTATCCTTGGGCCGCCAATTCTTTTGGTTGCCCTTGGCAGATAGGGAAAGCGGCCAAGCGATGAGTGCCCGGGCCTTTGTGGAGGGATCCATCGCGCAGACGAAGGCTAAGTGTTCGATCAGCGTCTTGACTTGGACGCGTCCCGGATCGGAATCTGGGGCCGCGCTCTGAGAGAATTGATACCATTCCTGAAAGCGGGCGTGCCATTCGCTGAAAAATGCCCCAATGTCGACCCCAGGTGCCTTTATCTCCCAGATTTCGTCCCACTCCGTCACCTCGCGAGCCATGTCTTTCAATGTGTCCACGCTCTCTCCCAACACCAAGAGCGTATGCACGATCTCATGGGCCTCGGAGTGTTGAACGCCTCCTAGCCATCCCTGCCAACATTCGGACCACAGTCGACTCTGGTCATAGCCGTCTAGCACCCGAAATCCAATCGGTACCTCCGCTTCTACTGCAAATTCGCTTAAGATGCGTTGACCTAGACCATGAATGGTGGTAATTACCGCCTGGTCTAAATGAGCCAATGCCGATTGGCTTCGCGCCTTGGGCAAGCCCGACCCCTGGGCTATGGCCGACTGCAGACGGGATGACAATCGTTCCCGAATCTCTTCGGCCGCACGTTCCATAAAAGTAACAAGGACCAGTTGGTCCACTCTCATGCCTTCCGTAACAAGGGCTCGTAAAGCCCGCTCCACTAACAGCGTGGTCTTCCCGGTCCCGGCTCCCGCCTCGACTACCAAGTTTGTACTGAAATCTTGAGCAATACGCTCGCGATTCGCCTCATCACTCACGATCATTTTCATCGTCCTTCATCCAAAGAGTCCGCATCGTTGTCTGGTCATGGGTCCACTTGTGTCGAGCCTCTTTAGCTATCTGATCCGGGCA
>JAKAAL010000304.1 GCA_021802375.1 Bacillota bacterium
ACGAATTTCCACCGCAATTCCCCGTCCTGGCAATCCGATGGACAAAGCACCGGATCCAGAGTCCACGGGTGCCCTTTGGGTCCACGGCGTTAAGATTAGACCATTGGCGCTTTCGGTCAAACCATACACATTGTAGATATATTGATGAAACCGGGCTTCAAAGCGGTCGACGACCGCAGCAGATACCGGTGCTCCTCCGCTGTAGGCCTTATAGAAACTTGACAGGTCATATTCGCCGGGATTGATATGCTCCAAAATAGATAAATAGGTGGTAATCGCACCCACTGTAAAAGTTCCTCGATGCCGTTCAATGGCTTGGCAGGCACAAGAGGGGTCAAAGCGGTAAAACAAGACTAGCGGAGAGGCAAGCCACACGGCTGTGGCCAACGCAGCCACAGCCCCCGTGATGTGAAAGAGAGGAGCAAAGGCGACAATAACATCCTGGGAGGAGAGTTGAGCCGCGCTTTCATAGACCGAGGCATTGTATAAGATTTGTTCATGCGTATTCATAGCCCCTTTGGAGGGGCCAGTGGTGCCTGAGGTATAGGTGAGATAACACACATCAGTCGGATCACCTCGTGCCCATTGAGCCCAGCTTAGGCCGTCCGCGCGCAAAGCCGCTTCATAGGGGTGGTAGGCATAATCAATATCGGCAGCAGAAGACGAGATTGGAAGCCATGAAGGGGCTTGCCCCCGAAAATCCTGGCCATCTTTGACGACAACAACGGCTTGCATGGTGTGAACCTCGGGCACAGCGTTCAACCGGGAAGCCACGGACTCTAAAATCACGATTCCAGAGACTTGTGCATCGCGCAATTGATAAGATATCTCGTGAGGCTGGTACATGATGTTGACAGGCACCACAACGGCCCCCAGCGCCCAGATGGCAAATTGGACCACCACTGAAGCCGGCATGTTCTGCAACATCACGGCTATGCGGTCGCAAGCTTGAACGCCGTGCTGCCGGAAAAACCCGCTCACATGTTCAATTTGGTCCACAAGTTGTTGATAGGTCCAAGACGTGTCAAAATAGTAGACTGCCGGAGCCTCGGGGCTTTTTTGCCACACATTGTGCAAGGTGCTCGGCAGAGTTCTCACCGCCATGACGCATCCTCCTCTACAACATTGCTCTTGGTCGCATCGCCTGTTGTTGGTTACCCCCGCTTTATTGTGGGCTAAGGTTCGTTATTCTTCGATACCGGCCATTGTTCGGGCATGGGCTTCTACCTCGTCCCATGGGTACGATTTCACGGCTGTCATCTTCTCGGCTTCGATGGATCCTTCGGCATGAACGGCCAGAACCAGGTGATATCCGGCCAGATCGGACGCCACCAAATCACTGGCTAGATATAACGCTTTCAACCTCTTCACGCCATCGACATTCTTTCCCTGTAAGTAATGCGCCAGAATCCCTCCCAGTTCGGGATGGGATAGATCCTCTTGGCCCGGTGCCGTGACTAAAAGGCCACCCGCGATATCCTGAACGTGATGAAAGGCCTGCGGAAGACCCGTAGCGAAATGATACTTGGCTAAGTTCACCAGGGGGATGTTGGGCCGGAAGACGCCCGGAGCCACCAATTCCCCTCGATCTGCGGCATTGTCCAGAATGGAGCGGACGCTCATATCGTAAAGTACCAGATCACTGAGGGAATTTTGGATGTGACGGGCCTTGTCAATGCCATTATACCGGGCCAGAAGTCGAGAAACGCCCGTAATCAGTTCCAGCAGCGGGAGTTTGTAAGATACCGCCGTGAATCGGTGGAATTCCACAAAGGCTTTGGCCATCATTCCTGCGGCTTGCCATTCCCCATTCAGAAAGACCTGTTCATGGGGAACAAAGACATCGTCAAACCAGGTAAAGGTTTCTATCATTTTATGACGACTACTGATGGGACGTTCCATGTCATGATGGGAAGTGCTGAGAAAGGGACTGGCGATAAGGGTTACTCCCCTCGCGTTCACCGGAACGGCAAAAGCTACAGCATAATCCTTGTCGGCTTCTTGCATTTCACGCGTCGGCAAAGCAATCAGCCAGTTGGCATTAATGGAAACCGAGGTATGAACTTTGGCACCACGCACCACAATTCCTTCCGAGGTACGTTTGACAATACGCAAATACATATCGGGGTCCGGCTGCTCGGCCGGACGTTTACTGCGGTCCCCCTTCACGTCTGTCTGGGCCACTGCAAGCGCGTAGTCGTTATCACGAGCCTGTCGCCAGAAATCCATGACTCGCTTACTGTAATGAGTCCCCATGTCGTGGTCCACGCTATCCGCCGCCTCCATCAGTCCAAACAGGGCGTCTGTACCGATTTCATGAATGAGGGGAACCACAGTGCCTCCTAATCGGGTACTCAAAGCGATTAAATCGCGCCGTTTTTTCAGATCTTCCGCTGAATGGGGAATAGAATAGAAGCGGCTGTAAGATCCACTCTCATCGGTTACCACTGCCTGTTCACGATACTTAGGGTCGTGGGCCATGCGAAAATCAATGGCGGCATGGCGAATCGCTAATCCCAGCTCAGGATGATTAACGACGTCTGCTACCGGCTGGCCCCGGTAAAAAATCCTGCGGCCATCATGCAAGGATTGGTAGTATTGTTCTTCTGACTGTAACATAACACGCCTCCTTATCGTATAGCGTATGGCGCCCTTGGCCTATCTCCCCACAAATCTGGAATCCTCATACGCCTGACGGTTAGGGGTGAACTTTAAGACACAAGTTCGCATGCGTTTCTCCTAGCTAGGAAGATCCGCTTAGGCCATCCATAATGATATCCGCTAGCTGCTCCCCAATTTGCCGGGCGCTCAGTGGGCCTTTGGGGTTGTACCAGGTATACATCCAGTTGCAGGCACCAAATAAAGCCAACGTCATTATGCGGGCATGAGGATCCCGGTGGAATTCGTCTAGTTTCTGCCCCTTTTGAATTGTTTTTTCAAAAAACGCAGCATAGTCGTCCCGCGCTTTTTTGATTTCATGAAAGACCGCAGGGGGTAATCGGTGCATTTCGCGGAAAAATACCGTAACTTCAAAACGGTAGGACACAATCGACTCCACTAAGGAGATGATGAGGTGGCGGAGAGTCTTTTGAGCTCCCCACCCTCGTGCCATAATCTGTTCGGCATCTTTAATTTCCACGGTAATAAAGCGCCGGTGAATTTCAGACAAAAGTTCTTCCTTTGCCGTGTAATAATGGTAGAGAGCTCCTTTGGTGACTCCAGCCGTTTCGACGATATCGGCGACGGAGGTTGCATCATATCCCTTTTCGGCGAATAACTTCACCGCAACCTCAATTAATCGATCGGGCATTGGCATATTCCCATTGACTGCCATATCAAAGCGCTCCTCTTTTCTCAATTGGCAAGCGGATTCACAGGAGGAAACCGGGGCCAAAATGGCACCTGCCTTGAAATTTCCGGTTTATTGATGGTACGGATAAACCCAGTAGTCGGTTTATCCGTACCACTTCGTAACCCACAATAACACAGACGACCGCGGCTTATGACGACATCAACCTGATTTTCGCGGAATATGGGTTCGTGGCGCAACAAAAATGATTTCTCTATTCAAGTGGAATATACGCTCAGCATAACGTTTCAGGATACAAAGCTAGGGAGACATGGACTTCAGTCGCCCTCCCGATGAAACGTGCCGTTTTTAGCTAATCAAAAATGTACTTTTTCTCTCCACTTATGGCGTGAGGCTACACGAAATGTCCTGTGGTTAACCAGGTAGGTACTGATCAGCACGGCGCTGCCTCCCAAAATGAGCCAGAGTGTGGCTGGTTCATGCAACCAGATCACCGACAACACAGTGGCCAGAACCGGAACCAAAAAAGTCCAAGCCGCTACACGCGAAGCTTCTCCCGCCTTTAAGAGTTTGGCCCACAACCACCAGGCCAATGACGTGCCTAATGCAGCTGTAAAAAGCCAGGAGACGATAAAGCTTCCTGTCCAGTGGACTGCTGTCCAAGGTTCCGTCAAGGAACCCAATACCAAAAGTGTCATTCCGCCGACCGTCAACTGGATGGCCATGTCATGGGCGGGGTCAGTGTCGGTGCTATACTTTTTGTACACGATCGTCCCTATGGCCCAAGACAGGCCGGCACCTACTCCCCAGATCACGCTTATCCCTTGCGTGGCATTGGATACATTTTGCATGCCAAGGGCCACGATACCCATAAATCCGAGTAAAACTCCAACGACTTTGGACACCGACAGAGCTTCGTTTAACCAAAGCCGTGCCATAATCACTGTAAAAATCGGCTGAGTATAGACTAAAATGGAAACGAGGCCTGCAGACAAGTGGAAAAGTGCCACGGTTTGCAGCCAGTAAAACAAAGTACTGTTGAACACCGCCAATAGCACATTGAGCCAAACGTGTCTGCCAAGCCACTTGTGGCTCCCAATTCCTAGCCACGTAAAGAGGATCAACCCGCTGAGCAGAATCCTTAGAGCGACAAACAGAACCGGGGGACTGTTCTCGAGCGCGATTTTGGAGATCGGCCAAGTTAACCCCCATACCACAATAAGCACGGCAAATTGCAACAAAATTCCCCGGGACATTTTCATGCGCGAAGTGTCGTTTCAAAACTTGAAAGGGTCACGTATTTTTCCGACGACCATTCACCTCGGTTCTACGGGGCCACCCAAGTTCCTCCATATCTTCTGGGCATTCCACCAACCTTTTGAGTGGAGCAACAGGATCCCTCTCATCCAAAAACTGTCACGCATTATATATGATACTCTCAGGTTCTGTCCCGATTCGTGCGAGCTAAAGGGAGAGGTCTCCTCCCTTTAGCCCGAAACGGTTTGCGAGGAGTCTTGATGAACCACTTCCAGTGACTTTCTGGTCGCCACAATGCCAAAAGGCAGCAAGATTGCTCCGATGAGCCCCGCCGTGGCCATGTAGAAAAATGCCATCATAAAGCCTGATGCACCGAAAGCCCCATAGGCTGCCATGGCCAAAATGGGGGCAAGTGCCCCGCCCACGTGTCCCACACCATCCGTCAAAGCCACTCCCGATGCCCGAGCGTGGGTTGAAAAGCTTTCCGCCGTCAACGCATAGAGCAGCGGAAAGAAAAACGTCAAAGCAGCCGAGAGGAAAAATCCCACAATATAGATGATAGCAGGACTAGGAACGACTCCCACGACAATCAATCCCACAACCCAAATCATGACACCGCTAACAATGGCGTACTTTCGTTCGAACCGGTCTCCCAGCCACGCGGCTAAAAGGGATCCCACTGGATACCCAATTCCCGTGACCAACAAGAACAAAATACTGTTACTGAGAGAATATCCTTTGTCTACCAGAAATGTCGGAGCTAGACCCAGCCAAGCATAGTCGCTCAGATAGATGAAGATCCAGATGGCCAATAACAAGAAGAGCCGACCCACATAAGGTGGTTTAAACAATGCAGTGGTCGGAAACTGTTGTGCGTGAGTCTCATCCACTAGAATCTTAGGTTCGGGCAAGCGGTGCTTGAGTTTCCTTTCGGCCATCTCTTCGGCCGCATGCACAATAGATTGAGCTTCTTCTTCCCGGTGATGTGCCAATAACCACCGCGGGGATTCCGCAATATGAGTGGACCAGATGAGCGTCAGACCGCCCAAAGCCCCGGCTACAAAAAGTCCCCGCCACCCCCAGCTAAAATGGGGAACAAGCGCCAAAGCCACAAAAGGCACCACGGCAAAGCCCGAGAAAGCGAAGACATTGGCCCATCCCGTAAATCGTCCCCGAATCGGTGCGGGTGACATCTCGCTCATATACGCAGAAATGGCCGCAATTTCGGCGCCAATTCCCATCCCGGTAATAAAACGCCAAATGATAAGCCATGTCCAGTCAAAAGAAAGGGCCGTGGCAACTGAACCGGGAAGAAGAA